>NZ_CP101134.1:3978840-4284905 GCF_024296865.1 Sphingobacterium sp. LZ7M1
GATAGTTTGTACCAGATGGACAGGTTCATATACACTCCCAAAAGCACATAATTGAAGAGCAAGATCGGAACGATAAACAGTCCTGACCAATAGGCTTCGGGCTCTAATTTAGATCCCCGTATAAAGGCTTTTAACCAGTCAAGGTTGGCACATAAACCAATCATCACGATGACCATCGCAATGACGAAATATTCCATAATCATGGCATAGGTCTTCCTCGCATTCTCGTTCTTAGCATAAGAAAAGAAGAATGGTTCTGCACCCAATCTAAATGCAGTGACAAACAGGTTTAAGAAAACGGCAATTTTTGCTACCGCCCCATAAACACCAAGGTCCATTTCCCCTTGCTCTCCTGGCACCAACCGCGGGAACATGATCTTATCCAGATTTTCATTGATAATAAAGGAGATATTGGCAATCAAGATCGGGAAAGAATAGCTCAGCATACTCTTGATCAGCTTATTGTCCAGTCGGAATCTAAATCCAGCAATCTGCGGAATCAACAATAGTAAAGTAACCAGACTGGCCATTAAATTGGCAATAAACACATTACCTAACCAGCCTTCACGAAACCAACCTGCACTGAATTCCCTGAAAAATTCCGAGTTCTTGTTCCATTCTGGCAACCATGCCAACAAGGTAAAATTGACAGTGATAAAGACCAAGATGTTGATCAGTTTTACCAAACCATATCGAATTGGCCTCCCCCCTGCTCTCAGTTTGGCAAAAGGCACTACTGCGATCGCATCGGCAGCAATGATCAGCGCAAAGAACTTGACGTACAGAATATAATCAGGTACATTTTCTCCCTCACTTAAAAAATGGGCAATGGGCTCTGTAAAAGTGAACACAGACAAAAGGAAAATTGCTGTGGTAAATAGGGTAATCAAGAAACTATTGTCGAATACACGATCTTTATCAGCGTCCTCCTTTTGCAGATAACGGAAAAAAGTCGTTTCCATTCCAAATGCTATGACAGCATTCAGCAGGGAAGCATATGAAAAAAGATTGGTGAAAACTCCGTACACGGAGGTACGAAACTTCCCTGTAAAGAAAGGGGTCATCAAGAACCCAAGCATTCGGGATAAGATGGTCGAGAGACCATAGATCATCGTATCGCTGACAAATTTCTTAACTACCGACACGCTTATTTGATTTTCTTAACGACTTCGAAATTGCGGAATCCCTTGATTTCATTGGATTCTTCATATTCCACATGGACAACTTCAGCATGTTCAGGCCCCTCCTGACAAAAGTCTATTAAAGACTCTAGGGCGAAAACATCGCCCTCAGCTTCTATATAAACAGATCCATCAGGTTTGTTCATCACAAAACCTTTTACCTTCAATTGGTCAGCAACAGCTTTTGTCGAAGCCCTGAAAAAGACTCCTTGAACTTTACCTTGAACCTTAATATTCCAATGTTTCATGAATACAAAGGTAAAAGAAGAAATAGAATTAGAAACTATCTAATTCTTCTAACCTTAACTTTCGGGTTCAGTTTGAATGTATCCATTCCTTCCAATAACACCAAGCCTGGTTTCTTGCCTACTTCCAAAGACCCTAATTCGCTTTCTAGGTTCAATGCTTTAGCACCGTTCAAGGTAGCCCATTTGATAGTCTCATTGAAGTCCAAATCCGGAAACTCTTGGTGGATAACCTTTAATTCCTCTAAAATATCCAATGTATCGTTTGACGCTAAACTGTCGGTACCAATCACGATGTCATGGCCTCCCAACAAGAAATTGTCGATTTTAGGAATTCTATCTTCAATATATAAGTTGGCTTTTGGACAGAAACAGAAATAAACCGATCTACCCATTCTATCCACAAAATCCAGGTCCTTAATCGAAGTATATGTATTGTGCACTAGGATCAATTTATTCTTGCTAGGGATATAGGGCAAAAATGATTGCAGGGAGTTTCTAGCTTGGGCCCTAAAATCTTCCATCACCATGTCCATCTTCTTGAAAAACTCCAAGAACTCGCCTTTTTTATAACGGAAAAGCTTGTTCTCTTCATCACTTTCCTGATTGTGGATACTGATGATATTATCTTCGCTGATTGCTTTTTTCAAGGTCTTAAATAAGAATTTAGAACCAGAATAAGGCGCGTGAGGGGTGATTGAGGAATGTTTGTAATCAAAATGGAACTCAATTTCCTTAGCATTGTCGATTCTTGTAACAACATCTTCCTTATTGGTTGCCATTACTTCAACAAAAGTATGGTATTTGATAGGGCTATTTTCCTTGATCTTAGCGGTAACTGCTGAGTTCACGTGGTCGCCGACAGCTTGGATTCCGTTTTCATACATCATTTTGTCAGCTTCTTCCATGGCAGCTTCCAACTTGCTTTCATGGTTTCCGCGTTCGTTGATTACATTAGAAAGGAAGTTAGGTAATCCTGTACTTCTAGGCACAACACCTAATAAATGGGAAAGTTCTAGATGACAATGAGCATTTACAAATCCAGGAATTAAAGCTCCTTTGAATTGTTCCACTAAATTTTCATCTATTTCACCTGGATTGAAAACACCTTTCACAATCCCTTGATCATCCATCGCGACTACCCCCTTTTTAATAGCAGGCCCGGCAACAGGAAACACAACATCAGCAGCGTAATACTTCATAAGAAATTAATAGTTCCGTTTTTTTAAAGTTAGCGTAATTTGCCCATTGATGGCAATGCAGGCAATTTACAAAAAAATACCATCAGTTTAACTAATAAAATAATAATTACGAATTTGTTACAATAATATTTAAATTTTGTTTTATTTATCCAAAAGGCTAGCTTTGCGCTATCGAATAGGGGTGCCTTGTTGAAAAACACGAACAAAGGCTGAGATTATACCCTGTATTTCAAGTGATTACAAGAAATACATACCTGATCTGGATAATGCCAGCGTAGGGAAAGGGCGGTTAAATAGAACTTGTTGTGACCCCTTACAGCAAGAAAGTTTAACTCTTTAAAACATTTTTTTTATTATGTTTAACAAGCTTTGGGCAACTTTAGCCTTATGTTTGCTAGTACTTGCGAGCTTTGCTCAACAAAACTTCACTGTTAGGGTTTTAGACAAATCTGGAGCACCTGCAGATGCCGCAACTGTGTCCATCGACGGACAATCCAAATCCACCAATAAAGACGGAATTGTCGTTTTTGACAATCTAAGCACAGGCTTTCATGACTTAAAAATTTCTTTTATTGGTTATAAATCCGAGATTTTAAGAATAAATCCGAAAAATCAAGCTAATTTTTCCATTCAATTAAAAGACAACGTGTATGAATTCGAGGAAGTTTATGTAACAGCAACACGTGCGAAAGAAAATTCCGCGACTACTTTTAAAACCATCAATAAGGAAGACATCAAGAAAAACAACCTCGGACAGGATATTCCATATCTCCTGGACCAAACCCCTGGCGTCGTTATAGGTTCTGATGCCGGTGCTGGAATCGGATATACAAATATGACTATCCGTGGATCCGACAATGAACGTATCAATGTCACTTTGAATGGTATCCCATTGAACAACCCCGAAAGCATGGGATCCTTCTTTGTAAACCTTCCTGATTTTGCCTCAAGTACAGAGAGCATTCAGATTCAACGTGGTATCGGAACATCGACCAATGGCCCTGCTGCTTTTGGAGCCTCTTTAAACTTCCAGACCGACGCCCTGGAAACAAAGCCCTACCTAGAGTTCAACAACTCCTTTGGTTCCTATAATTCTTGGAAAAACACCCTAAAAGCTGGGTCAGGACTGATCAGCAATAAATTCGCATTTAATGCTAGGTTATCTAGGATCTCTTCGGATGGCTATGTAGATAGAGCTTCCTCCAATTTAAAATCTTTTTATGTTGATGCAGGAATGTATACTGATAAACATACCTTGAAAGCCACTGTGTTCTCAGGTAAGGAAAAAACTTACCAAGCTTGGTACGGCCTTGCCGAACCATTATTCACTGGCAATAAAGAAAGGATTGAGGAGTACGCCGATAACCTTTGGTTGTTCGACCAAGAGCGTGAGAGATTCTTAAATGGAGATCGAAAATACAACTACTATACTTACGACAATCAGACGGACAACTATACGCAGACGCATGCCCATCTGAATTACTCCTACCGCCCTTCTGAAAAAATGACCTTCAATACGGCGCTTCACTATACCCGCGGTGCAGGATATTATGAAGAATTCAGACCATTGGATGGACTAGACCATTATGGAATTGATCCAGTAGTGGCAAACGGCAATACAATTAAAGATACCGATTTGATAAGGAGAAGGTGGTTGGACAATCATTTCTATGGCTTGACCTATTCCCTGCTCTATAAGCCATCCAACAACCTGAACTTCACTTTCGGTGGTGCTTACAACCAATACAAAGGCGATCACTATGGAGAAGTAATTTGGGCAGATCAAGTCCCACAGGATAAACTCAATGACAGATACTACTTTAGCCATGCCAATAAAAATGACTTCAACTTTTACGCAAAGGCAGATTATAGAGTAGAAAACTTCCTTTTCAATCTGGATGTCCAGTACAGGAACATTGTTTATAATGGAAAAGGTGATGATGATAAGATAAAGGACTTCACGTTTGAGGACACCCACAACTTTATCAACCCCAAAGCAGGCGTTACATATTTCTTGAGCGGCAATTCCAACCTATACGCTTCTTACGCCTTTGCGAGCAAAGAGCCTACTAGAAACGATTACGTAGAAAACCCAATAGGTGCAATTCCGAAGACAGAGAAGATGCAGGATATTGAGGCTGGATACCGCTACAGAGACGAAAACATCAATATAGGAGCAAACCTATATGCCATGCTTTACAAAGACCAGTTGATACCAACCGGAGCATTGAACGATGTGGGTTCAGCGGTAAGGATAAATGTGGACAAAAGCTATCGAATGGGATTTGAGCTTGATGGAAGTTGGAAAATCCATCCTAAATTCATTTGGTCAGCAACCGCAGCTTTATCGCAAAACAAGATTAAAAACTTTGTAGAAAACATCCCTGTTTATAGTGACGATTTCGATTTTGTAAAGTATGATTTGATCACGCATGAAACTACGGATATTGCAAAATCACCAGCTGCGGTCTTATCTAATAATTTCACCTATAAACCGATTGAATCATTAAGTTTCAGCTTTTTGAGCAAATACATCTCGAGGATTTACCTAGACAATACCTCCGAAGTGAACAGAAGCATCGCTCCATCCTTCGTCAACAATTTCCAGGCTATCTATTCATTCTCTGTATTTGGCCTTAAAAACGTAGACTTAAACCTGATGATCAACAATATCTTCAACGAAAAGTATGCAACCTCAGGTTATACATATAGCATGATCATGGAATCTGTAGGAAAGAGAGATTATTTCAATTTCTACTATCCGCAGGCGGAAACTAATGCCATGCTAGGATTAAATATTAGATTTTAATAGTACCAAACCCCACAGAAGATGTCCTTTCGTTCATTCGGAAGGGCATTTTCGCTTTTTGGCGTTTTGAAATCCGATTGCCCAATTGATTTTGCCAATAACGAATTAAATAATACTTTTAAGCCATGCGAGCAGTAATTCAAAGAGTGACACATGCATCCTGTACGGTAGACGATCAGATTACAGGACAAATTGAAGATGGTTTACTCGTTCTTTTGGGTGTAGAAGAAGAGGATTCAAAAGAAGACCTTCAATGGTTGGGACAGAAAATAGTCAATCTGAGGATATTTTCAGACGAACAAGGCTTAATGAACAAATCCGTTCAGGATATCCAAGGCAACATCCTATTGATCTCCCAATTTACCTTATTTGCTCAGACCAAGAAAGGGAATCGCCCTTCCTTTATCCGCGCTGGCAAGCCCGACAAGGCAAAACCTATGTATGAGGAAATGGGAAAGTATCTATCAAGCCTTCTGGGAAAGGAAGTACAAATGGGGATTTTCGGCGCTGATATGAAAATCGACCTCCGAAACGATGGTCCAGTTACCATTATCATGAATACTAAAGACAAAGACAACTTCTAAACACATACTAATATGACAATCAAAGAAGCTCAGGAAATTGTAGACAAATGGATCAGTACCACTGGAGTTCGTTACTTCAACGAACTGACCAATACGGCCATGTTAATGGAAGAAGTTGGCGAGGTAGCCCGCATCATGGCCAGAAAGTACGGTGAACAGTCTTTTAAAAAATCAGATGAGGAAGTCAACCTAGCAGATGAAATGGCCGATGTACTCTTCGTTCTGATCTGCCTAGCGAATCAGACCGGAATAGACCTGACCTCTGCACTAGAAAAAAACCTTGACAAGAAAAATATGCGCGATGCAGATCGCCATAAAAATAATGAGAAGCTGAAGAAATAGTATTGAGATGTGAGAATTGAGAATTGAGATATTCAGCGTCAAGATACCTGTACATCATTTAAATAAGCTCTTGGGATTATTAATGGGAAGCAAACGTTGTCTCACATCTCATATCTCATGTCTCACATCTCCTCCTTATTTAAACTCAATCTCCGCATACAAAGGCAAATGATCTGAAGCATACTCTTCTTTGATCACTTGATACTTTTTCCAATTAAAATCCTGATTCTTTAGCACCATGATATAATCGATTTCATTCTTTGTATTAACATTCGGAGAAGTAGGCTGATTGGATATCGTATTTCTAACAAAATATTTTTCAAGGATCTGAATCGGTTTAGACTCCGGTTTTGCATTCAAATCCCCAACCAAGATCAATGGTTTTTTATATAGCTCACCAAGTTCATTAATGAATTCCGCTTGCGCGATCCTGTTCTCTTCCTTCAGGTCCAGATGCGTATTTGCCAATGAAACGACCTTTCCTCCAGGCAACTCTACATCTACAATCGCCAAAGAACGATTTTCACTTTTCACCGGCATAGGAAGATCATACCTCCTTTTACCTACGATCTTATGTTTACTCAAGATCAAAATGCCATAATAGCCTTTCTCCAGGTCGATTCCTTTAGAGAAGAAATATTCAGTTCCAGTAAGTTCTGCCAGTTTCTCTGCCTGGTTTACCATTTCCGAACGTGAGACGTTGATATCAACTTCCTGGATACCGATAATATCTGCATTCGCATCATTGATAACCTTTGCGATAGCTTCAATATCAATTTTCCCAGGAGTGGAAGGTGGATTGGCATGGTGAATATTGTAGGTCAGGATTTTTACGGTTTGCGCTTTCAGTTGCATGGACACAAAAAGCAATAGGATCAGGCTCAGTATTCGCATAATTAAAAATTTGATTGAAGTTAATATAATTCATCTAATAATACCAATTTATTATCTTAGCGACATGAAAAAACCTAATTTGATTTATTTATTCTTAATCGTCTTTTTTCTGGGCTCTTGCTCAGTTAATCAACAGACTGCTTCCAACCAAACCGAGTATGAAAATGGAGCAGTTGTGACGGCTCACCCGATTGCTTCAGAGGTGGGAGTAGAGATCTTAAAAAAGGGCGGAAATGCTGTTGATGCAGCAATTGCTGTAAAATTTGCTCTAGCAGTAGTCTACCCTAACGCTGGAAACCTTGGGGGAGGTGGATTTATGGTATTTCGTGGAAGAGATGGTTCGGTATCATCCCTTGACTTCCGCGAAAAAGCACCTCAGAAAGCTTCCAGAGACATGTACTTGGACAAAGATGGAAACCCTATTACCGACCTAAGTCTTTACGGACAATTGGCCTCTGGTGTACCGGGATCTGTTGCCGGGATGGATGCTGCCTACAAAAAATATGGCACTATCGCTTGGAAAGACTTAGTTCAACCGGCCATCGACCTAGCAACAAAAGGCTTCCCGATCACCAAACAACAGGCTGGCGAATTCAACCGCTACAAAGCCCGCTTCCAAAAATTCAATCCTGATGGTGCTGCAATCATCCGCGACACGGAATGGAAAGAAGGCGACCTATTCGTACAAACTGAATTGGCTGAAACCTTGAAGCGAATTGCAGAACAAGGACGTGATGGCTTCTATAAGGGACAAACTGCCGAATACATCGTTGCAGAAATGAAACGTGGCAATGGTATCATCAGCTTAAAGGACCTTGAAGATTATCAGGCAAGCTGGAGAGACCCTATTGTAGGTAAGTACAAAAACTATAAAGTGATTTCTATGCCTCCTCCTTCTAGCGGTGGTGTGGCATTAATGGCACTATTGCAGTCCGTTGAGAAATACCCGCTTGCAAAATGGGGATTCCAGCATGACAGTACCGTACGTGCAATGGTCGAGGCTGAACGCCGTGTGTATGCAGACAGAGCTACCCACTTAGGTGATCCTGACTTTTACCGCGTACCGATCGCAAACCTGACCGACGCCAAGTTCAACCAGGACCGTATGGCTAAGGTAAACTTGGATAAAGCTACCCCTAGCGATCAGGTAAAAGCTGCCAAGTTCCCAGGTTACGAATCTGAAGAGACTACCCACTACAGCATCGTTGACAAGAATGGCAATGCCGTTTCCTTGACCACAACCATCAACGGTTCTTACGGATCATGTGTTTGGGTAGATGGTGCAGGATTCCTATTGAACAACGAAATGGATGACTTCTCCGTAAAGCCAGGTTCACCAAACATGTACGGCCTTCTAGGTGGTAAAGCAAATTCCATCGAACCCGGAAAAAGAATGCTTAGCGCCATGACACCAACCATCATCGAAGAAGATGGAAAACTGAAAATGGTTGTTGGTACGCCAGGTGGATCCACGATCATCACTTCGGTATTCCAAACCATCTTAAACGTATTGGAATTCGACATGACTGCACAAGAATCCGTGTCAGCAGCCCGTTTCCACCACCAATGGCAACCCGACGTAATCGACGTTGAAGAAAAAGCAATCAACGACAAAACTCGTCAAAGCCTTGAAGAGGACGGTTACAAAATCAATAAAAGAGGTGCTATCGGCCGCGTAGAAAACATCGTTATCCTCAAAAACGGAAAACTCCAAACCGGAGCCGACCATAGAGGCGATGACCAAGCGAGGGGATACTAAATCGTAGATATTAGAATTGAGATGTGAGATTTGAGATAGAATAACTATCAAAAATTTCATATCTCATTTAAATTTACATCCTCCTTTAAATCTTCAAAAACTACTCGTTTGAAGGTTCTCAAATCTCATATCTCCCATCTCACATCTAGCCCTAATGATACCCCACATCATCCAGCTTACCTTTAAATACCCTAAATTGGATGATAAAGTAAATAACTACCAGCAGGAAGGCTATCACGAACCAATATAGACCCACGGATAGGCCATATTCATGGCCGGCGACATTGTAGACCGTTAGGGACGGATTGACAGAATTGGTTGATGGCAGTACATTTGGGAAGAGTGAAGCAACGGTCGTTGCAAAGCTCCCTAGGATAAATAAGGTAGAGAAAAGAAATCCCATACCATCTTTCTTAAATTTCTTGATCCAGAACTGACCAATCAAACCTACTCCAGCGATTACAGGAAAAATCCATAACCAGGCATGTCCGATTAGGTTATTGAGTGGAAATGGTTTTACATATTGCCATAACCCTGCTGTTAGGACCACTAAAAAAGCAAGGGCAATATTCAATTTGAAAATGATGCCTTTCAACCTTTGGTTCAAGCCAGTAGAGGTTTTGAGAATAATCCAGTTGGCGCCATGAATGGTAAGCGTAAATACAGAAACAATACCCAATAAAATCGTAAACCAGTCAATGATTCCGTGAACATCAGACATAGGGTCTAATGTTGGATTCCATAATTGCAGGAAGAAATAATGGGGTTCTTGTGTGGACACGCCATTCTCCACCATGCCTAGGTTCACTCCACGCACCACGTTTCCCAATGCAGCCCCAAAGAACAGGGCCAGAAACAGACTCGCCATGCCAAATGCCTTCTCCCAAAACCTTTCCCACAATTTATTGTGGATCTGCCCACGAAGCTCCAAACCAACGGCCCTAAAGATCAAAAACCATAATACCAGCATCAGTGGCAAATAGAACCCACTGAATGCCGAAGCATATAAAGTAGGAAATGCGAAAAACAGAACACCTCCCGATGCAATCAACCAAACCTCATTGGCATCCCAAAAAGGACCGATTGCATTGCGGATGGCTGCCCGCTCCTCATCGGTTTTTGCAAATAATAAATGAACAATACCAGCTCCAAAATCATATCCATCCAGCACCACGTACATGCCCAACATAAAGACCAAAATGATAAACCAAAACATTTCCATAAGCTATGATTTTAGTGCTAAATTAGTTTCAGGACCTTTTCTGATGATCTTCAATACCAACATCAAGAACAACAGACCCAATAAAATATACAGCCCTACAAACCCCAATAAGGTAAACAGGGTGTTTCCTGAAGAAACCGTAGGAGAAACTCCATCGACCATCCGCATCAGGTTGAAGACCAACCAAGGCTGTCTGCCCAATTCTGCAGTGTACCACCCTGCCGTATTGGCGATATAAGGAAATGGAATCATGAACATCAATATCCATAATACCCATTTCGTTTGAAATAGCTTTTTCCGCCACAGCAGGAATGCAGCAATCATCATGATTCCAATAAAGATGGTCCCTAAACCAGCCATGATATGATAACTGTAATATAGTCCAGGAACGTTTGTCGGATGGATATCTTCATCAAATTCATTGAGCCCTTGAATGGTGGCATCCCAACGTTGATAGGTCAAGAAACTCAAAACCTTAGGGACAGCAATCTTATTGTCCAGCTTTTTGTTCTCCATATCGGGTTGTCCAATCAAAATTATCTCTGAACCACCGGTTTCAGTTTCAAAGATCCCTTCCATCGCGGCGAAAGTAGCGGGCTGGTGCTTCACCACATTCTTTGCTAACATATCCCCAGTTGGAAAGGCTACAGCAATCGAGGCAATCAAACCAAAAACAACGCCCGTCTTTAAGAAGATCTTTCCATATTCCGCATGCAGGTTGCTCAACAGATAGAACGCCCCAACAGCCGATACAAAGAATGCTGAAGTGACTAATGAACCGGCCTGATTATGCAAATAAGAAGGAAGTAACCAAGGATTAGTAAATAGAGCAGAAAAATTATTGAGCACAAATTTTCCGTTTTCCAGGATCTCATAGCCTACTGGATGCTGCATCCAGGAATGGGTCGCCAGAATCAAGTATCCCGAGGCCCAAGAGCCTATAAAGACCATCAATCCCGCCACAAAATGGAGCTTATGCCCCAAGAGCTTCTCCCCAAAAATAAACATCCCTAGAAAGGAGGACTCCAAGAAAAAGGAGAACATCCCTTCCATTGCCAAGGTCTGGCCAATTATCCCACCAGTCAATTCCGAAAACTTCGCCCAATTTGTCCCGAACTGAAACTCCATCGGAATCCCAGTAACCACCCCCATCGCAAAATTCAGTGCAAAGATCTTCATCCAAAACTTGGAAGCATCATTATAGATGATGTTATTGGTCCTCAAAAATCTCCATTTGAAATAAACGATCATGAGTGAAAGACCCATGGTCAATTGCGGAAAGAGGTAGTGAAAGGTAATGGTAAATGCGAATTGCAGGCGGTTGTAGAGGATCATATCTTCCATTAGACAATCTGTTTTGTGGTCGAACTTTCCTTAAAATTAAGGCATTACAACTGCAAATCAAACAAATATTAATAAAATACCATATTTGCCTGAATTAAGTCTTTTTGATGAAAGTTTCTTAGCTGAATACGTCAACAGGATTCCATTGAAGTTAATCTTCGAGGTATTTATCCCCTATCTGTTTATTGGCCTTAGCGCCAAGTGTCTTTAACTGTTCTATTTTCCGAATCACATTTCCAGAGCCTGAACTGAGCTTCTTCATGGCCTCATCATGCTTGTCTGCGGCTTTTTGGATCATCCCCTGAAGCTGATCCATATCATTCAGGAAACCAACAAACTTATCATACAACAAACCTGCTTCCTTAGCGATCTCCAGGACATTCCTGTTCTGCCTTTCCTGTTTCCAAACACTGGCGATTGTCCTCAAAGTGGCCAATAGAGTCGAAGGGCTCACGATCACCACGCGTCTATCCCATGCCTCACTGAAGAGTTCTGGTTTAAAGTTTACCGCTAGGCTTAAGGAAGACTCAATTGGGATGAACAGCAAAACAAAATCTGGCGATTGTATGCCATATAGCGAATGGTAATCCTTGGCCGATAGTTCCCTAACATGGTTCTCGATGGATTGTACATGCTGTTTAACAAATATTAACCGATCCTCCTCGGTATCTGCATTTACAGCTCGTTCATAGGCTACCAATGATAATTTGGCATCGACAATCAAATGCTTCTCATCGGGTAAATAGATCACGGCATCAGGTTGAAACCTTCTGCCATCCGCCTCCTGAACAGAAGCCTGAAGCTTATATTCTTGGTCCTTGATCAGACCCGAACGTTCCAATACTCGCTCTAAAATAACCTCGCCCCAATTCCCTTGCTTCTTATTGTCCCCTTTCAGCGCCCTGGCCAAGTTATTTGCCTCATCCTTGATCTGTACGCTCTGTTGCATCAATTGTTCCACTACGCCCTTCAGAACATTGCGCTCAGCCGATTCCTGCTGATAGGACTTCTCCACCTTCTCCTCAAAGGTTTTGATCTTCTCTTTTAAGGGATCCAATACCTGCGAAATATTCTGCTGGTTCAACTGCGTAAACTTGAAAGATTTTTCTTCCAAAATCTTATTGGCCATGACCTGAAACTCATTGTTGAACTGGGCTTTCATGTTTTCCATTTCCTGCCTTTGCTCAGCAAATTTCTCCTGTTGGGCCTGTAGGTAAGCATTCGTCCCTTCCAAACTCCGCTCTACAGTTTGTCTCGCCAAGCTTTCTTCCCGCAGTTCACTGTACAGGCGGTCTCGATCGGCAATCAAGATCTTTTCACGCTCCTGAATTTTGGCAAATTCCAATTGGAGGTCTTTGGTAGCATCCTGCAGCCTATTATGCTCTTCCCTAGACACAGCCCTTGCGTTGCGCCAAATAAGAAAGGCACAGATAGCAACAAGGACGATAAGGGAAACAAGATAGACGACTTCCACGCTATTCAGATTGATAAACTATATGATTACTGTAGTTTCTGATGGGTTTTCCACCATAGATCCGGCATTTCACCAGCAACTGCCATTTGATAATCCTCATAACGGCATGGCACTAGGTAAAAACGTTCATTGACAGATTTGGAGCCAAAGTATGGAACTTGCATCCACCAACGGTCAGACTTTTTGCTCTTCACAAAAACCAACTCATAATCCTCTGCTTCCAAAGTGGTTCTGTAGATGATATAATTAGATTTAGGATACATCGGAGCATCCTTTTTACGGCTATAGAACCCATCGATGAAACACCAGATCATCTGGGCGATCAGCATGCCGGTCTGGCCCATGGGATCAAAGGTCGGGTTGTATTCATAGATTCCAAAAGAACTGCATTTATCGGACATGCCAGCATATCTTGACAATTGACAGGCCTCATCACCATATAATCCATTAGGCCCTGCATTTGCATTTCCGCAAGCTTCTGAAGCACGAATGGCACCAATGTCAAAACTGACCATATCCGCCGAACGGATAATAGGCTCTGCTTGGTCCAGCTTGCCCGAAAAGCTTCCCAATCGCATCGCATTGAAAAACAATTTATCATACATATTGATCGACTCTTTGCTCACTAGATAGGTCTGAAATCCAATATTGCTAAGATTGAACAAATAATCTGGCTGATGTAAGATCAAATGGTTAAGATAGGTCTGTGAATTCAAAGGCATATCCTCGGCATTCTCCTGATCCAGATCAAACCTAGAATCGATGACCGCAACATCTACACGTTGCTCCAGATTCTCATACGATGTATACTGCGCATAGGTCAGATCCTGTCCGCCGCCAATCAGTATAGGAAGGATATCTTTTTTCATCAATTCTTCCATTACCAATTTTACGGCCACGTAGGTGTCCTTTACCGTTGCTCCTGCTCTAATATTCCCCAGGTCGGCGATCTTCACGGTGTAATCCCCTTGATAGAGATCGTAAAGATGCTTGCGGACCATGTCCGGTGCTTTTTGCGTACCGTTGTTGTTGACTGCTGACCGTCCCTCTTCTACACCAAAAATAGCAATCTGCGGATAGCCTGTTTCCTCATCCCATTGCGGAAATACATCCGTATATTTTTCGATGGAATGACCGAATTGTGAGTTGTAATATTCTGTTGGAAGACCTAATTCTTTTAGGGAGATGGGTGATAAAAAATCAGCTAAAGTCATATTGATTGTCTAATTCCTCAAATTTTATTGAGTTTATCCTATTGTATTTAGCAAATATGCATTTATTAACTTACTTTTGAACTACATAATTTTTCAACAATAAGTTAGGAAGTGATATTAGTAACAGGCGGAACAGGTTTTTTAGGGTCTACGTTATTGCAGTACCTCATTGATGAGGGGCATAGTGTGATTGCTTTGAAAAGATCGACCTCCATTATTCCTGACCCCTTAAAGTCCTCATCACTCATCCAATGGGTGGATGCTGAAATAACAGATTATTTCGCCCTCGAAGACATTATCCCTAAAGTCGATCAAGTTTACCACTGTGCAGCCAAGGTTTCTTACCAAAAGGAAGATGCCGCTGAGATCATTGACACAAACGTTGAGGGTACCAAACACATTGTCAATCTCTGCCTGGAACACCAAAAAAGATTGCTCCACGTCAGTTCGATTGCCGCTTTGGGATTCAGCAAAAAAGGACTTCCGGTAACCGAAAATGACAAATGGGAATTTAACCCTAAGATCTCCAAATATTCTTTGGCGAAGTACGAAAGCGAAATGGAAGTCTGGAGAGGGGTCGCCGAAGGTCTGGACGCCGTAATTGTCAATCCTTCCGTTATCATGGGTATTGGATGGGGCGAAAAAGGCTCCCGTGCCATTTTCAACATGGTAAATAAAGGTAACAAGATCTATCCTTTGGGTTCTGTCGGAATCGTCGATGTTTCCGATGTGGCAAAGATCATGATCCTACTGATGAATTCTGATATTTCCGGCCAAAGGTTTATCCTCAATGCTGAGAATATCAGTAACCAAGACTTGCTGACCAAGATCAGTGAATTGATGAACAAGCCCGCACCACACATCAAGGCAACCTCGCTGATGCTTTCCGTAGCATGGCGTTTAGCAAAATTAGGTGCTGCGATCAGTGGGAAGAAACCTGCCCTGACCAAAGAGTCTGCTCGCGCAGCAAACAGTAAATTACAATACGACAATTCCAAAATAAAGGAAACGTTGGGCTATACATTTAAACCTCTGGATCAAACCCTAAGAGAAGTATGTGAAGCCTATTATTTATAGCAACAATCTAAACAAAACATACAGTGAAAAACTATTACATCATAGACTTCGATAGCACTTTCACCCAAGTCGAAGCCCTAGACGAATTAGCAAGGATATCCTTAGAAAACCATCCTGACCAAGAGAAAATTTACAACGAAATCGAGCGCTTCACCAATTTGGCTATGGAAGGCAAGATTTCTTTCCGTGAAAGCTTGGCTGGACGTGTAAGTTTATTGCAGGCTAATCGCCAACATTTGGACAAACTGATCGCTCATCTAAAAAAGAAAGTTTCCAAATCTTTCAGTAGAAACAAAGACTTCTTTAGGGAGAATTCAGACACCGCTTGGATCGTTTCCGGTGGGTTCAAGGAATTTATTACCCCTGTAGTCAGTCCGTACCATATCAAAAAAGAAAACATCTACGCCAATACCTTCAAATTTGACGCTGATGGGAATATCATCGGTTATGACGAAGCCAACCCCCTATCGGATGAAGGAGGAAAGGTAAAGCTCTTAAAACAGCTCAATATCGAAGGTCGGATCTTTGGAATCGGTGATGGATATTCAGACTTCCAATTAAAAGAATCAGGCTTGATCGAAAAGTTCTATGCCTTTACCGAGAACATTTCCAGGCAATCGGTAACTGATAAAGCGGATCATATCGCACCAAGTTTTGACGAATTCCTATATGTGAATGACCTCCCTAGAGCTATCTCCTACCCAAAGAACAGAATCTTATGTCTTATTGTAGGTGATGTCCCTGAAATTGCTGCGCATATCTTGAAAAGAGATGGATTCTCCATCCGTGTCAAGGAGACATTGGAAGAGAAATATGTGAAGGACGTTGGCATGTTATTGTTGGGTAACGGAGAAACCATAGCAGATGATGTACTATCAAGAGCAGATAAATTAAAGACCATCGGCTATCTAGGCGATGTGAAGGGACATATCTCAAAAGCTATCTGTACGGAAAAAGGAATTGTGGTTTTTGACGACAAAAAGAACAAAAAACGAAATGCGGAATTTATCCCTCGCCGTATGGCTGACTTCATCAACAATGGTGATACAGATCAAAGCAGGAATTTCCCTAACCTAACCCTACCGGGCTTAACAAGGGCGCACCGTCTACTGCACATCCATAAGAACGTCCCTGGTATCATGGCGCAGATCAACAAGATCTACGCGGAAAATAATATCAACATCTTTTCTCAATTCTTGATGACTAGAGGTGAAATAGGTTATGCGGTTACAGATATCGATGCTGCTTACGATAAACAAATGCTTAGGCAATTGAAGCAGGTCGATAACACCATAAAATTTAGGATTTTATACAAGTAAAGAAAGTTTTTGTCTAAAAAGCATGGATAAACTAATGTTTTGGGTTTGCCAAAACCGAATGCCGACAATAGCATTACAGGGAGTAAATAACGAAAATTGTTTATTTAGCTTTTTAGACAAACTTTCTTTTATTTTCAGGAAACAACAGACTGAAAATGCCTAGGAGTTCCATCTCCATATTTTCCATTCAAGCCTAGGCTCAAATTAATTTTTGCTATCTATTATTATTTTTAACGCTGTTGCGTATTATAAAATTGTATTTATGTTGCTATTTTTTCTATTAGAGAAAATTAAAGCTTCTTAAAAACAATAAGTTTTTCCGGGAGTAAAAACCAACTCTATAGGAACATCCCATTCCCCAATATCTTCGATTAAATCCACTGGAGAAAAGTAGGAAATCCCTGTCCTTAGGACCGAAGCATTACAGCTGGCAAAAAAACGGTCATAAAAGCCTTTACCATAGCCTATCCGATTCCCAAAATGATCCACGACCAACAGGGGGGCCAAAACAGCTTCAATTTTTCCGGTTTCAATTTCTATTGCCCCTTCTGGCTCTGGAATCCCCCAAGCATTATGGATGAGCTGGGTGTCCGAATTAAAGATGAAATGTTTTAATTGATGGGTTTCAAAATCAGATTTTGAAATTACGATTTGGGTATGGGGATAATGCTCCCAAATCCAATGGATAAACTTGATCGTATCATATTCCTTGAATTTAGCGATGGCCAGGTAACAATGCAAGTAGGTTATCTTGGACCAATCGTAAGAGGTCAATTCCTGGAAAATCAACTGATCCAGCTCAGCCACTTCGGCCGTGGTCAGTTCATTCCGCTTTTGTTTATATGTTGCCCTTAAATCTGCTTTTTTCATGCTTGGATAAAAAAAACGGCCTTGAAGCATGGGAGCTAACAAGACCGAATAATCAACCTAAACCTAAGATCTTATTTTACACGTTCCATGTAATCACCGGTACGTGTATCCACTTTTACTCTATCTCCTTGATTAATGAACAGAGGAACACGGATCTCTACGCCAGTCTCTACAGTAGCATTTTTCAATGCGTTCGTCGAGGTATCACCTTTCACTGCAGGCTCTGTATACGTAATTTCCAATTCCACACTTGCAGGAGTTTGGGCCATAATAGCTTCTTCACTCTCAAATGCCACGATAACGTTCATTCCTTCTTTTAAGAAACGGGCTGAATCACCAAAAAGAACTTTTGGAATATTGAATTGCTCGTAGGTCTCGTTATCCATCACCACGAAAAATTCCCCGTCCTCATATAAATATTGGTAGTCATTGGTCTCTACTCGAGCAATTTCCACCTCTTCATCTGTTCTAAATCTGTATTCTACTAATTTTCCAGTCTTAACATTACGCATTCTTGCTTGATAGAATGCACGCAAGTTTCCTGGGGTACGGTGAATGTATTCCTCTACCGATACTAATTCCCCATTGAAACGAAGTATATTTCCACTCTTAACGTCTGAAGCTTTTGCCATATTTTTAATAATTTCTTTCGCAAAAATATAAAATCTCTTCCATGTTTCCAATGAAAGACCAGTCCTTCCTTACTTATAGCTCATGATCTGCAATTGCTCATCACAGAAGTTATATTCATGCTCTTGATTGGATCCGATTACAAGGATACGATCGGACTTGGTCTTTTCGATCAAGTTCAGGTACCATTGTTCTCCCTCTTTATCTAGATTGCTTGTAGGTTCATCCAAGAATAGCAATTTACTTTGAGAACAACAAGCCAAAATCAATTTAACCCTCTGTTTCATTCCCGATGAAAAATGTCGGATGTCTTTTTCAAAGGTATTTTTCGCAAAGCCTAAGGTATCTTTGATACGAGCCATATCATAACCCGGAAGGTAATCCTTGAACTTGAAATGAAATTCCAACATCTCATTCAACGAAAATTCCTCGATCAACTCAACATAGGGCGCAGCAAGGCTTATCTTTTGAAAAATCTGCTCTATTTGCTGTTCCTGACCTCCTTCTTCAAACTTTAGTGTTCCTTCGCTTGCCGTTAGCGCGCCGGTGATCACTTTGATGAGGGTAGATTTCCCCGATCCATTCGGACCTAGGATAGCATAGCTCTTTCCAAAAGAAAAGGTATAATCGAGATGTCTGAAAATCCATTCCCTATTATACCTCCTACCAATATCTTGTAAAATTATATTCAAATAGTCGTATTGTTTAAATTTATATTCCAGATCGGCCTTGACCAAATCCTTTGACAACTCCTCGGTTAGATGCTCTTACAAAGCCAAGTATCTCATCCCGTATTTCAGTAGCCTTAAATTCTGCCTCGACAATATCCAATGCCTTACCTAAATTACTGTGCTGTACAAAAAGTACCCTATAGATCCCTTGGATCTCATTGATCTGTTCGTTGGTATAGCCTCTTCTTCTCAATCCCACAGAATTGATACCAGCATAGGAAATAGGCTCCCTTGCAGCTTTTATATAAGGTGGGACATCCTTTCTGACCAAGGTACCACCTGTAACAAAGGCATGCGACCCGATCTTACAGAACTGATGTACGGCAACCATACCCGCCAAAACGACATAATCACCTACGGTAATGTGTCCAGCCAAGGTACTTGAATTTGAAAAGATACAGTTATCTCCTACAAAACAATCATGGGCGATATGGCTGTATGCTTGAATCAAACAGTTCTTTCCGATTACGGTACGGTATCTGTCCTTTGTTCCTCTATTGATGGTCACACACTCACGGATGGTCGTATTGTCGCCAATCTCAGCCGTCGTGATCTCACCTTCAAACTTTAAATCCTGAGGTTCCCCAGAGATAACAGCTCCAGGAAAAATCCTGCAATTTTTCCCAATTCGTGCACCATTCATAATGGTTACATTCGAGCCTATCCAAGTTCCCTCGCCTATCTCCACATCCTTATGGATGGTAGAGAACGGCTCAATAACCACATTCTGTGCAATCTTTGCCTCAGGATGTATATATGATAATGGTTGAATCATTCTTATTTAATTATCCTTTGACCTTTACTATCTGGGCCATTAATTCTGCTTCACTTACCACCTTGTCACCTACCATACCAACTCCTTTCATCCTCGCAATTCCTCTTCGGATTGGCTCCAATAACTCACAAGTGAAAATTACGGTATCCCCTGGCACTACTTGGTTCTTGAATCTCGCATTCTCGATCTTCAGGAACAAGGTCAACCAGTTTTCTGGGTCTGGGACAGTATTCAACACCAAGATCCCCCCTGTTTGGGCCATTGCTTCAATTTGCAATACCCCTGGAAATAATGGTGCGCCTGGAAAATGACCCATGAAAAGATCCTCGTTCATCGTTACGTTCTTCAATCCTACCACGTGGGTCTGCGACAGTTCCAGGATCTTGTCGATCATCAAGAATGGCTGACGATGTGGTAAAATATTCATGATTTGAACCGTATCGTAAACCGGAGGCGTATTCGGGTCATAAACTTTTACATTCTTTTTGTTCTTTTCACGCTTGATCTGCCCTTTTATACGTTTGGCAAATGCTACGTTGGCCGCATGTCCAGGACGCGCTGCCATAATATGTCCTTTTATAGGTTTCCCTACTAAAGCCAAATCACCGATCATGTCCAACAGCTTATGTCTAGCTGGCTCATTTTGGTATCGCAAGGATATATTGTTCAAGATACCCTCTTGTGCCACCTCAACACGTTTATGGAAAAGATCCTGCAATTTGTCCAATTCACCTTCCGATACTTCCTTATCTACTATAACGATCGCATTGGACAAATCGCCACCTTTGATCAAGTTTTGGCTTACCAATGCCTCTAATTCATGTAAGAAACAAAATGTACGGGATCCAGCAATCTCCTTGCTGAATTCATCCAAATCACTGATAGAAGCATGTTGACTGCCCAATACTGGGGAATTAAAGTCAATCATACAGGTGATGCGGTAGCCATCAACTGGCATCGCAACAATCTCTACCTTGTTCTCTGGATCGGTATAGTGAATATTATCAGTTACTTCAAAGAAATCACGGTCTGCATCCTGATCTTGAAATCCAACCTCTTGGATCTTCTCGATAAAGATAGCCGAACTTCCGTCCAAGATCGGCACCTCAGGAGCGTCGATCTCAATCAATATGTTATCTAATTGCAAGCCTACCAATGCTGCCATCAAATGTTCGATGGTACTTACAGAAGCGCCGTTTTGAGAAATTGTAGTTCCCCGCGCAGTGTTGCTCACATTATCAACATCTACACTTACAATTGGTTGACCCTCTAAATCTACTCGTTTGAATTTGTACCAGTGGTTTTCTGCAGCTGGTTTCAAAGTCACATTCACTTGTTTACCAGTATGAAGACCCACGCCCGAAAAATGGACGTCAGATTTAATGGTTCTCTGTTTTACATTCATATCTAACATTAGTATTTTGCAAAAAAATTATCTTGTAAAGTTAGCTATTATTTTTTTCATTTAATTGCTTTTCTAACTCCGCAATGCGTTTTTCAAGCTCTGGAAGCTTGGAATAAAGCACCTGCGAACGCAGCTCATTGCTGTATGGAAATGCTGGGCTCCCACCCCATTTCTTATTCTCTTCCAATATCGATCGGTTAATTCCAGATTGGGCCTGAACCTGACTGCCCTTGGCAATGCTGATATGACCAACCACACCTACCTGACCCCCTAATACCACATTCTCGCCAATCTTTGTGCTTCCTGAAATCCCTGTCTGCGCAGCGATAACCGTATTAGACCCTACCTCCACATTATGGGCAATCTGAATCAAGTTGTCCAATTTCACACCTTTCAATATGCGGGTAGAACCTAAGGTTGCTCTATCGATAACCGTATTCGCACCAATCTCTACATCATCTTCTATAATGACATTCCCAATCTGTGGGATCTTCTCATAAGACCCATCTTCTTTGGGTGCAAATCCAAAACCATCACTCCCTATGACTGATCCAGCATGGATGATGACCCGGTTTCCAATGATGCAATCTTTATAAACCTTTACCCCCGGCAGTAAAACACTATGATCTCCAATCTTTACATCATCAGCAATATACACTTGAGGATAGATCTTCACTTGGTTACCAATCACTACATTCTTTCCGATATAGCTGAAAGCTCCTATATATGGATTTTGACCTATGCTTGAACTTTCATGGATAAAAACCTGCTCATCGATTCCACTTCTTTCATTCCTCATCTCATCGTACAGCTTCAACAATTCCGTAAAAGCAGTATATGCATTCTTAACTCGGATAAGAGTGGCCTTCACTGTTTTCTGCAAGGCTAGATCCTCATTGATCACGATGATCCCTGCATCTGTATCGTATATAAAGTGTTCGTACTTCGGATTCGCCAAAAAAGTCAAGCTCTTAGGACCAGCCTCCTCAATTTTGGATAACTGATCGACTAAGGTTTCAGGATTCCCCTCTACCTGTCCTTTTAATAAGGTCGCTATTTGTTCCGCGGTAAATTGCATTAAGTAATACTTGTATTTTAATTATATGTTAACTATCATTTGTTGATCAGAAGAAACCTGTCCTACCTCCTTAGGGTAGGTAATGGCATATTTCTCCACTCTTCTAGATAATGATTCAATATTTGATAGATCTGAAGCTTCAGCTATATCCAATAATTGCCCATCTTTCATCATCACACATATTTTGCTCTCCGATGAATCGTAAGCATTATTTCCAATAACCTGTTGATACAACAAATAATCGAGATCGCCTTCATTCACGTCAAACCGCTCTTTCAGTCTTCCCTTCAATTCCGAAACATATTCTTCAGAAAATGGCGTATTGCTTAATTCCGTGCGGAACAGTTCTCGTCGAACAAGCTTTGAACACAACATACTCAGTATCTGGTCGTCATGATCAGCCCAAATCTTGATCGCTGATAAAATATCCGTGTCATCTAAACGAGTAAACCATTCTAAATGCGACTCATTCGCCAGAAATGTTTCCCTATCGATTTTGTTGTTCAGGAAATGGTCCAATGCCGGTGTTGCAAACAATTTCACCCCTTTGTTGCTCAATTCCTTTGCCCTTGCAAGCGCCTTGATCAGCATCTGCTCGGCCGTGATCACTGTTTTGTGCAGATAAACCTGCCAGTACATCAATCTCCTAGCAATCAGGAACTTTTCTACCGAATAGATCCCTTTTGCCTCTACCACCAGCTCATCATCTTTTACGTTCAGCATTTTGATGATCCTATCAAAAGAAATCACCCCTTCAGAAACACCTGTAAAGAAACTATCTCTGTTTAAGTAGTCCATTCTATCGGTATCAAGTTGGCTTGATACTAACTGGTGCAAGAATTTACGGTGGTATTGATCGTTGAAAATGGTAATGGCTAAATCTAGTCGGCCCGAAAATTCTTCATTCAACTTGTCCATCAGCAACGCTGAAATCAATTCATGCGACACGCCTTCAACCAAGGTATGTTCTAGCGAATGTGAAAAAGGGCCATGCCCTACATCGTGAAGAAGGATGGCGGCAAGTGCAGCTTCTTCTTCCTCTTCCGAAATCATCACATCCTTCCCTCGCAAGGTTTCAATGGCCAAGCTCATCAAGTGCATGGCACCGACAACATGTTGAAAACGAGTGTGCAATGCTCCTGGATAAACCAGATGGGTCATGCTCACCTGCTTGATATAACGCAGTCTTTGTAAGTATGGATGTTGAATCAGGTCATAAATAAACCCTGACGGGATCGTAACAAAACCGTAAACAGGATCATTTATTATTTTCTTCTTGTTCAAATGCCTAAATAGTGATTAAAATCTAGTCTCACCCACATGTACTATACTGTATATTATGGCTAAGATACGGGCAAAGATACATACATGGTACTTAATAAATGTTAAAAAAAATCCAAAAAGAGGCAATTTGTCAGTAAATACCTAGAATCCATTACAACGATCCTAATATTTCAAGTACATTCCTGTAAAAATTTCAAAAAATAATCCCTCAACATCCTGCTCTTTCCTTACCCAATCAAAAGATTATCAAGGCAAAACAATCGATACAGTAGCCTAAATACTGGAAATTATCACCTTTCCTTCTTTACTATGAATCCAAATGATCGCTTTGTCACAAGACCTAATTTTTTTTCCTTAATCAGAGGCTTTTTCCTCTTGATCGGCCCAAAATCCAATTGGATTCAGAGATATTTCTGACCATGGTCTTCGGACCTGGCTTTGACCTCGTTCGAGACACATTCGGAAAATTCGGAATGTGTCTCGAATGAGGTCAAAATATAATCCAAAATTGAAAGCCTTTTGGACAGCCACCCATCTGCGGATAAAACCTGGCATTAATTCTTCTCGATAGATCGATTCGCTAAGATTAATAACGAAAAGACAACGGCAAATCCCTTTAAAAGCTGTAAATTAGCTTTTCTAAGGATTGATACATGCAGAAAATACATATACTTTGGGCTGATGACGAGATTGAGTTCTTGAAACCGCACATCTTGTTGTTAGAACAGAAAGATTATAAGGTAAAGACCGTTAATAATGGTTCTGATGCTGTTGAGGCTTTTCAAAACGAACCGTTTGACTTAGTTTTCCTCGATGAAAACATGCCGGGTTTAACAGGTCTTGAAACGTTGGACAAGCTTAAGGCCATCAATCCCTCCATACCGACGGTTTTGGTCACCAAAAACGAAGAAGAACACTTGATGGAAGATGCCATAGGTGCCAAAATCGACGACTACCTGATCAAACCCGTTAACCCAAAACAGATCCTATTGACCATTAAGAAGTTCACAGAAAACAAACGCTTGGTTTCTGAACGCACTTCCATGGCCTATCAACAGGATTTCCGTGAGTTGGGCATGCGCATGAACGACAACCTCAACTTCCAACAGTGGGTAGATGCCTATAAAAAACTACTCTATTGGGAACTCTCCTTAGAAAAACTGGAAGATGCAGGCATGCATGAAATCTTGACCATGCAAAAATCGGAGGCAAATCTGCTCTTCTCGAAATTCATTGAAAAAGAATACCTCAGTTGGATAAAAAATCCGGAAAACGGACCGATCTTATCCCATCAACTCTTCAAGAAAAAGGTATTCCCTAAAATGGAAGCTGAAAAGCCAACATTTTTCTTCCTGATCGATAACTTAAGGTACGATCAATGGAAGGTAATCAATGAGGTGATGACCGATTATTATCGGGTGGAAGAAGAAGATAGCTATTATAGCATCCTTCCTACCGCAACACAATATGCCAGAAATGCCATCTTTAGTGGATTGACCCCATTGGAAATGGAAAAACGTTTTCCGAAAGAATGGCAGAACGATGATGATGAAGGCGGTAAAAACCTTTATGAAGATGTGTTTTTAGCGGATCAGATTAAAAGAGTCTATCGTAAGGATATCCGACATAGCTATACCAAGGTCATTACCATGGATCAAGGCAAGGACGTGCTGGAAAACATCAACAAATATATGTTGAATGACCTGAATGTCCTGGTCTACAATTTCGTGGATATGCTATCTCATGCCCGTACGGACATGGCCATGATCAGGGAATTGGCCAATGATGAGGCAGCATACCGCTCATTGACTTTATCTTGGTTTGAACACTCCCCATTATTAGATGTTCTAAAATGGCTTTCGCAAAAGAATGTCCGGGTGATCATCACTACAGACCATGGAACCATCCGTGTCAAGAAACCTAGCAAGATCATTGGCGATAGAAATACCAACACTAACTTAAGATATAAGCAAGGTAAAAACCTGAATTATATCGACAAGGATGTATTTGTAATCAAAAATCCATTGGAAGCTCAGTTACCAAGGGTCCACATGAGCTCAACCTATGTTTTTGCCAAAGAAGACACCTATTTTGTCTATCCGAACAATTACAATCAGTTTGTACATTATTTCAATGGTACCTTCCAGCATGGAGGGATATCCTTGGAAGAAATGATCATTCCATTCATCACGTACAGTCCTAAATAACAAAACAGTAAAATGGAATATAGAGTTGCGAATACAGAAAGCCTACCTGCAGCTGCAGCATGGCTAATTGAAAACGCAGGTGATAAAAGAGTGTTTGTTTTTCAAGCGCCAATGGGAGCTGGGAAAACAACCTTTATCAAGGCTATCTGTGCCTACCTACAGGTAGAAGACAGTACATCTAGCCCTACATTCTCCATAGTGAATGAATACCATTCGGAGAACGGGCCAATCTATCATTTCGATTTCTATCGATTGAAAAGCGAACAAGAGGCTTTTGATCTTGGATATGAAGAATATTTCTATTCTGGGGATTATTGTTTTATTGAATGGCCGGAGAAAATCCCGAATCTAATTCCGGAAGATGCTGCCGTCATAAAAATAGAAGTTACTGAAGATCAGAGTCGAACTATTATATTGAAATAAATTTTATTTCCGATGCAACCCTTTTAGGCTGAAGGGCGTCTTTTCAATAAACCAGATCACAAATTGGAGCCTAATAAAGTTATACATATATGGGAGCGGTGCAAGTCCAGGGAGCGGCAAGCTCAATCGGAACTGTATCATTACTTTTCAGCTAAAATGTATGCTTTATGTTTAAGGTATGCAAAGGATCAAGATGAAGCAGCTGACATTTTACAGAACGGTTTCATCAAGGTATTCAATAAGTGTGAGCTCTATGAGGGCAAAGGTTCTTTGGAAGGATGGATACGTCGCGTTATGGTCAATACAGCCATTGAAAGTCACCGCAAGAATAAGGTGCGCTTTCTGTCAACGGATGAACTCAGCGAAAAGGAATTGGAAAAAGCAGGGTCCTTTTCGTTAAATCATTTGGACTACAAAGATTTGCTGGCATTGATCAAAAAACTCCCATTGGGATACCGTACCGTATTCAACCTGTATGCCATAGAAGGCTACAACCATAAGGAGATTGCAGAAATGCTGGAAATCAGTGAAGGCAGTTCAAAATCTCAACTTTCAAGGGCCAGGCTTTGGCTGAAAGAGCGCATTCAAAAAATGGAGGAATTAGGAATATGAAAGATCAAGAAATAGATAAATTGTTTTCAGATGGTCTTCGAGATCAGGAAACTACCCCACCGGCATCGATCTGGAAAGGAATAGAGTCAAAACTTGACGAAGAAAAAACCATTCCTTTCAAAAGGAAAAACAATCTTTATGTCTGGATGATTGCAGCTTGTCTGACTTTAGCCTTAGGAATATCCTTAAAAATGTTCCTTTTCCAAGATAACTCAGCAGAAAAAAAACCTGCTCAAATAGCGCAACATGAGGACAAACTGATAAACGATAAGGAGACATCAATTTCAGAGGATTTAATTCCTGTAGAAAAAGAAAGTAAGGAAGTACCAGTTTTGTTAACCTCGAATCAGCCTAGCAAAATTAAGGAGGTTCAAAAGAAACAAACTGAAAATAAACCAGTTATTCAGGCTAAAGACACGGAACGAGAAGACATGATTGTCCCCTCGCAAGAATTAAAGCTTGTAACGGCAGTTGAAATTGATGATATTGAGCAAGAACCAAACGAATTAGCTACAGTTGAGGTGGCTCCGATCCAACCTTTGGTCAACATCATTGAGCACGAAGAAGTCATGTATGCAGAGGTAAAAAAGGAACCTAAGAAAAAACAGACCATCTTCACCAATATCCTGAATACCTTGTCAGACAACCTTAACCCTTCTTCTAAGGCGGTAAGATTCAGTTCTGACGAAGAAGGAACCATTAGTGTAGATTTATTTAACAGCATCGCAAAAACCAGAAGATAACATGAAATTTAGAATTTTTTCAACACTCATCTTTGCATTAGGCTTGATTAGCTTTTCTGCATCTGCCCAAGAAAACAATGAAAAAGAGAAGAAAGACAGTACGGGAAATACCCATAGTAGTAGCTACGATTTCTCTTTTACCCTAGGAAAAGAAGACAAAGAGAATAGGGATTCGAGTAAAAAAGAGATCAAATATCCAAGGACTTATGGTGGATTGACCTTCACCCGAGTTGATTGGGGATTCTCAAGGCTTTCCGATGATGGTAGTTTCACGTTGTCAGAGCAAAACCAATTCTTGAGCTATAAAAAAGCTTCCAACTTTGGGTTTGATATTGCACAATTTGGGGTAAGGTTCAACGATAACTTCAAGGTTTACCTTTCGGCAGGTTTTGAATGGAATTACTGGCGTCTTAAACAGAATGTTCTACTTCTGGAAAACGTTTCACCATTAACCTACGAGCCTTTGGATAGCGATGCAAATTATTCAAAAAATGTTTTTACTTCCACGTATTTGCGCCTTCCACTTTCATTTGAACTGAGAAGTAGACAGCTAAGCAATGGAAAAAGAGTAAAACTTGCGTTCGGGGCGATGACAGGCGTATTATTGAAGGGAACACAACGCTTGAAGAGCGACGACAACGGAAAGCAGAAATTTAAGGATACCTATAACTTGCAGACTTTTCAATATGGCCCATTTGTGCGCATTGGATATGACGATTTTGGCTTGTTTGCCAAGTATTATATGAACAATCTGTTTGAAAAAAGCCCAGCCCAAGAGGGTGTCAAAAACATCGCTTTTGGATTGACTCTAGGTTTTTAATAGAAAAAACGATTCGTAAACTGTATTTTTGTGTCGGGTTCAAAAGATCCGACACTTTTTATGGCTCAACAATCTAACTCTTGTCAATATATTTTTTCTGATGTTCAAAAACCTAATCTTCCCTTAATTCATGGGGAGAATGTTTCTGCTGTTTTTGAAGGAAACCTTATCGTTACTGCGGTAAGTCAGGTGAATTTTGGCATTGAAGAGGGCAAGATCACAGCCATCATCGGCGAGTCAGGAAGTGGAAAAAGCACCTTGCTAAAGTTGATCTATGGACTATTGGAACCTAATACCGGCGAAATAAGGTATAGAGGTTGGTTGGTGCCAACCCGAAAAGACAAATTGATTCCGGGACATGATGCCATGAAATTGGTTTCTCAGGGATTTGATGATCTAAACCTTTATGCCAAGGTATGGGATAATGTAGCCTCCCAACTCTCCAATACCAACCTAGAGCTGAAGGCAAGAAGGACACAAGAGGTTTTGGAACAATTGCGCATTGATCATCTTGCGCAAAAAAGGGTTGCCGATCTCAGTGGAGGTGAAAAGCAGCGCGTTGCTATTTCCAGGGCATTGATCAATGATCCTGAGGTTCTATTAATGGATGAACCCTTTAACCAAGTGGATGCTGCATTCAGGGATGAACTGCAACAGGATATACAGAACATTGTCAAGAACACTGGATTGACCGTCATTCTGGTTTCGCATGATCCAGCAGAGGTATTGGCCATGGCAGACTATCTCTTGGTGATGAAAGCAGGAGAAATAGCGGACTATGGAAATCCAAAAGAATTGTATGCTACTCCGAATACGCCATATACAGCTAGATTATTGGCAAAAAGCAATGTATTGACCGTTGCTGCAGCCAAAAACCTAGATATTGAAACCAATTCCTTGATCTCAATCCTTCAGGAAAACGTCAGCTATGAAATCAATGCGGACGGAAAGTTCTGGATCAAGGATATTAAATTTAGAGGTTTCTATAATGAGTTGGTCCTTGGAAATAATGAGTTGACCCTACATATGGTACAGTTTCCAAAGGTAGAGATCAAAAAAAATACGAGAATCAATATCCTCGTATCAACATATCATCAGTTTCAATAGAAACTGGGTTTATTTACTTACGTTCAACAGCCATTCCATCATAGCAGCAAACCAATCCCTGTTATCCGTTTTATTGATCAGGCCAAATCCATGACCACCTTCTTCGTAGGTAAAGATTGGGTTCGGAATATTATACATGCCCAAAGAATCCTGATACCTATAACTATTTTCAATCGGTACTACCTTATCATCTTTGGCACTCATTAGGAAAGTAGGCTGATTGTTTTTGTCCACTTGTTTTTCCATAGAGAACAGTTCTACATCTTCTGCTGTGAATTCAGGACCTATCAGGTTGTTTTTGGAACCCTGATGGGTAATGGTAGAATCCATGGAAATAACGGGGTAACACAGAACGGAGAAATCGGGCTTCAGGTTTGCCTGCTCCAAAAACTCAGTTTGCGGGCGATCGTATAGATTTGATAAAGTTGCTGCCAAATGCCCTCCTGCAGAGAAGCCAATAACTACTACTTTTTTATGGGGATTTTCAGATCTGATCTGTGCTATGGCATACTGTGCATCTTGAAGCGGTCCAAAACGTTTATCCTCCATTGTGGCAACTTTAGGAAGCCTATAAAAAAGCACGTAGGCTGTATAGCCTAGGTCATTTAGCCTCTTAGCTACATCATGACCTTCGTGGTTGATCGCCACTCCAGCATAACCACCTCCTGGAATCACCAAGAACACTAGATCTTCTTTTTCTTGATTGGCTTTATGGACATATAATTTCGGTTTATCCAATTCTTCGAGGGAATCCACAGGTAATTTAGATTTGGGAATTTCCTCGTTCCCATACAGATACCTCATTTGCCCCGTATCTTGGGCCTTCGTATGCCATGCAATCATGCTTAAAATAAATAGGATTAGATATTTTCTCATCGTTTATAAATTCGCCATGACGATTAAGTTCAGGTCCTTGCAAGGCAACTGGAACTTCTCGCTCATGTCTTTGTTAGTTAGGTTTCCGTGATATAAATAGATTGCACTGCGAATGCCTTGGTTTGCCCAGATCATATTATTCATTCCGCCGGCTTCGCCAATTTCGATCAATATTGGAGTAAAGATGTTCGTTAAGGCATAAGTAGCGGTTCTGGCCACCCTAGAAGCGATATTAGGCACACAATAATGGATGACATCATATTTTCTGAAGGTGGGTTTATCATGGTTGGTCACTTCGGATGTTTCAAACACCCCGCCTTGGTCGATACTGACATCTATCAAAACCGAATTAGGTTTCATTTTGGATACCGTGTCCTCAGATATCAAACAAGGGGTTCGACCGTTTCTCGCCCTGACCGCACCAATGACAACATCACAGGTACGTACTGCCTTATTAAGAACAATAGGTTGAACCACGGAAGTGAATACACGACTGCCTACATTACTCTGTAAGCGTCTCAGCCTATATACAGAGCTATCAAAGACCTTGACCTGTGCGCCCAGTGCAATAGCAGTCCTTGCTGCAAATTCACCCACCGTGCCGGCACCAATGATAACCATTTCTGTTGGTGGAACACCAGTGACTCCACCTAACATCAATCCTTTTCCATCAAAAACATTGGATAGGTATTCTGCTGCAATCAGAACGGAGGTCGCTCCGACGATTTCGCTCATTGCACGGACAACGGATAGATGTCCGCCCTCATCTTGTAGATATTCGAAGGAAAGCGCGGTAATCTGCTTTTTCATCAAAGCTTTCAGGACTTCAAGCTTCATCAATGAAGGTTGCTGGGAACTGAAAAGCACCTGTCTGTTTTTCATGAGCTCCACCTCTTTCAAGGTCGGGCTGGAAATCTTTATGATCAGGTCAGCTTTATAAACTTCTTTTTTGTCGTATACGATACGAGCTCCTTGCTCACTATAGTGATGGTCCTGAAAGTTGGAAGCATCACCAGCTCCCGTTTCAATAATGATTTCATGACCATTTTCAACCAACAATCCTACAGATAGAGGGGTTAGTGCAATTCGGTTTTCTTGGAAGGTATTTTCTTTAGGGATACCGATAGTTAGACTACCTTTTTTTCTGTCTTTTGAAAGCATAGCTTCCTTAGGTTGTAGTACTCCTTCTTGAGCTAATTTTGATACATTTATCATTTACGTAAATATAATGCAAGTTAAAAATACGCAATAATATTTCAACAAATAAAGCTTAAACGATTATATTTGGTTAAAATTAAAATAATAAACTATAATAATCGTAAGTTTACAAACTAACCCGTTACGATGAGAATAATTAAGCCGTTGAATCACATCAAGATAGTTCCTAGATGGATTATTTTTATGTTTGACATAGCCGTATCAGCCTGTGCCTTCTTACTTGCATTTACCCTTTACAACAACTTCAACGTAGATTCTTTCTCAAAAACGGACTTCTCAATTGAGTTCTTATTTTGCATGACTTTAACTGCCATTTCCTTTATGGTATTTAAGTTATATAGTGGAATTGTCAGGTATACCTCTGCGGTAGATTCTATCCGTATTTTATCGACGATCGTATTCACTTCGATCATCATGTTTATCGCTAAGTTAATCTTTATCGCGTTACAAATACATATCAACATTCCGACAAACCTGATCATCATTTATGCTCTATTTGCTTTTACGGGTTTAACCACCTACCGTACCTGTATCAAAATCTTCTTTCAGTACACGAAATCTACGAGAAATGGCCGTAAAAATGCCATCGTATATGGCGCTGGGGATTTAGGTATAGCTGTTAAAAGAACTTTTGAGCATGATTTCCGTTCTGAAAAGACTATCGTAGCCTATATAGACGATAATGAAGAAAAAATTGGAAAATCCATCGATGGGCTTAAGATCTATGGTTCTAAGGATTTCACAAGGGCCGTCCATAAATTTGGCGTTGATGAATTGATCATTGCTTCTTCCAATATTGATATTGATATCAAGAACAACATTATTGATCAAGCATTGGAACATAATATCACGGTTTTGACCTTGCCTCCGGTAAGCAAGATTATCAATGGTGATCTATCCCCTGCACAGATCAAACAGATAAAAATTGAGGATCTATTGGAACGTGCGCCGATCCAGATTTCCAATGAAAAATTAATGGATCAATTACGTGGGAAACGCGTATTGGTTACAGGTGCTGCAGGTTCAATCGGAAGTGAGATCTCTAAACAGCTTGGAAAATACGAACCGCAAATGATCATTCTTTGCGACCAGGCAGAATCTCCTTTGCACAATTTACAGTTAGATCTCCAAGATCAATTCAAGAACCAGATCTATCATTCGTATATAGCAGATATCAGAAGTGAAGAACGGATGCGACTGCTCTTCGAGACTTTTAAACCGCATTATGTTTATCATGCCGCAGCATATAAACATGTTCCAATGATGGAAAACCACCCTAGTGAAGGGGTGAAAACCAATGTTTTCGGCACTTATCTATTGTCTAATTTGGCGGTTGAGTTTGATGTTCAAAAATTTGTTTTTGTCTCTACTGATAAAGCGGTTAACCCAACCAATGTCATGGGAGCAACCAAGCGAATTGCCGAAAAGTATGTTCAATCCCTGAACAACTTCCTGACGACTGTCAACGGTATCAAATCGACAAGGTTCATTACTACCCGATTTGGAAATGTATTGGGTTCTAATGGCTCGGTAATCCCAAGATTTAAGGATCAAATTGAAAAAGGTGGTCCAGTAACGGTCACCCATCCTGATATCACGCGATATTTTATGACCATCCCAGAGGCTTGTCAATTAGTGATTGAAGCTGGAAACATGGGGAATGGCGGTGAGATCTTTGTATTCGATATGGGCAAATCCGTAAAGATCGTCGATTTGGCTAAAAAGATGATCCGTTTATCAGGCTTTACCCCTTTCAAGGACATAGACATCAAATTTACAGGATTAAGACCAGGTGAAAAGCTCTATGAGGAGCTATTGAATGACCTTGAAAACACGATGCCTACGCATCATGAAAAAATCATGATCGCCAAGGTTCGTGAAAATGATTTTGAGTTAGTAAAAAATGAAATACACGTTCTATCCAAACAGCTGGACAGCAACAACAGCCTTAATATAGTGCGACAAATGAAAGTCATGGTTCCGGAATTCAAAAGCCAGAACTCCATTTATGAACAATTGGATCAGGAAACCATGGTCAATGTCAACCCGTAAGGCTGTTAAATATTTTTCCTAAATTATTGCAAGTATTCTTTAAAAGTGTATTTTTGCGTTCCGTAATCTATTAAAACTAAGAATGTCACAAAATAATCAAAACGGTTCTTCAGCGGTAAAAACAGGGCCGAAGAAATCATTTTTCCAAGAAAATGAAAAGAGTATCATCTTTATTGTAGCAGGTATCGTTGTATTGATCCTTCTATATTTTGGATACCAAAAACTATATCTGGCACCAAGAGCAGAGAAAGCTGCTAACCAAATGTACCAAGCGGAATATTACGCTACTATTGATTCGCTTCAGAAAAAAGCTATCGATGGTGATGGTTCATTCCCAGGTTTCAAAGAAATTGCCGACGAATATTCCAACACTAAATCTGCAAACGTAGCGAATGCTTACCTAGGTGGACTATACTTGCGTCAAAAGAACTTTAAAGAAGCAATCAAATACCTAGAACAATATACAGAGACTGGAAGTCAAGTATTGGACCCATTGGTTATCGGTCTTTTAGGTGATGCATATTCAGAAGAGAAAATCTATGATAAGGCGGCCAACTATTACAAAAAAGCAGCTGATAAGAGTGCTAATGCTTATACTACCCCAATCTTCTTAAAGAAATTAGGTTTGGTATATGAAGAATTACAGGATTACAAAAATGCTGAGGTTGCTTACCAACGAATCAGAGATGAGTATCCTGAAAGCGCTGAATCTACAACTGTGGATAGCTTTATCGCTCTCGTACAGGCTAAACAACAGTAATAGTACTAAATCTAAGTACTAAGTAGTTAGTAGTTAGTAATTAGATATTGAAATACTTTTAAGTAAAGGAATTAATACCAGGAGGTCAATAAGCATTGACGGAATACCAAAAATATTTTAATTAACTTTGAGGGCTACCTTTGGTAGCCTTTTTATTTTAATTTATATCTATGTCGAGTACATTAAAAAATCTATCTGATTTTTCCCATTTACAGGTGGGCAATGCTGAGAATCTGAAATTTGCGATTGTAGTTTCTCAATGGAATGCCCAAATCACAGGAGCTTTATTGAATGGAGCATATAAAGGATTATTAGAAAACGGAGCGAAAGAAGAGAACATTGAATTAATTGAAGTACCTGGGAGCTATGAATTGATCTCAGGGAGCGACATTGCCTTGCGTAATCAAGAATTGGACGCCGTGATTACCTTAGGCTGTGTAATCCAAGGTGAAACAAGACATTTTGACTTTATCTGTGATGCGGTAGCCAATGGTATCGCGCAGGTAGGGATCAAATATAATAAACCGGTAATTTTTGGCGTATTAACAACAGACAACCAAGAACAGGCATTGGACAGAGCAGGTGGCAAGCACGGAAATAAAGGTGAAGAAGCTGCCATTACGGCAATCCAAATGGGCCTAATCCATAAAAACCATTAATGGTATTGTTTTTGATATCTAGGAGGTTATGAAACAAAATACACATACGGACCAGGCAACTCAATCATTCCCAATTTGATTTTGGGGTTGCAGCATTATGCACGTAGTGAATTCCTCTCATATTATCACAAAATTCAGTATTATGAAACAACAGAAGAATATAGTTTTCTATATCTATTTAATATTTGCTGCCATCACTATTTCTCCAGCAGTCCTATTGGCGCAGTCCAATGGCATTGTCGATAAAATCTGGAATGCAGTAGGTGGTAAGAACAAATGGGAAACCACAAAGTATATTATGTTTACCGTATCGGGGAACAGCAAATACCCTGCTATCAGCGGAAACAGAAAGTTCTTATTGGATAAACAAACTGGGAATGTTCGTTTTGAAGGTACGCTGAACAATGAAAATGTAGTAGCATTGTTAAATGTTCAGAACCAAAAATTAAACCATGTATATGATGAAAATGGTGCTGAAATGGCCGTACAGACCTATAAGGAATTATTGCCTGATTTGATCGCTCAGTACAACATTGACTTGAAGGTGCTTTCTTTACCGATCACCATTATGTCGTCAAATATCAGTTCGCAGAGCAGTAGCAAGATCATCAATGCAGAGAAACTTCAGAAATTGGACTTCTCGAATTTCTTAGGTAACTCAGGAAGCTTTTATGTCAGTGAAGAGTCTGGGCTGGTGAAACGTTTGGACTATGACAATAAGAGCTATTTGGTGAACGGCTATAAGGATATTGGTAATGGGTTGATCTTACCTACAACCTTTAAAGCGACTTCGGATAGCATTACCTATCAAAAGGTAGCATCTTTTACAGAAATGGAACCAGAGAAGTTCAAATCCTTTTAAGGATCTAAAACTCTCAATCTAAAGGATATTATAAGGCCATTCAATAACTTGAATGGCCTTTATTTTTGAATCTTTATGATCCTTTCTATGATCTGCATCAAGCCTGTCCTAGAGTTATCCTGATGGTAGGCTAGATAAACATTGCTCTCCACTTTTTGTTTCAGATTAGAAGAGCTTAATACCGAAAGGTCTGACATGTCTTTAACCATACTCAATGGTGCAATGGCATAACCAATATTTAGCTTGACCAGTTCCAAGATAGCGTTCATATTGTTGCATTGATGCTTTACCTTGGGTTCAAATCCTAATTTATTGCAAAACTCTTCGCTGTGCCTAAAATACTCAGGAGCGTAATCTTGGTTAAAAGAGATATAATCCATTTTGCTTAATTGATCCATGGATGCTGGTCTATAATTATTGGCATTCCCCACGATACACAGTTCATCCTTGAACAATAACTTTTTGACCACAACTGCATTTGGGCTGTGGCTACGGATAATGGAAAGATCCAATTTACCACTTTCCAAAGATGCGATTTGCGATTGGCTGGAAGCCTCAATAAGATTGACCTGCATATTTGGAAAGCTAATTTTGAGTTCTTCCAAGATTCTCGCAATAAGTCCCTTTGGTGTGGAGCTGATATAACCTAAACGCAGTTCACCTGACACCTGCTCATGGATCAGTCTGGTTGTATTCTTCACCTGTTCCAAATGATCGATCAATTCATTGATTTGCGCATAGAAGTACTGCCCTGCTTCTGTAAGTTCTACTTTTTTGTTGTTCCTGTGAAAAAGATCGACCTGCAATTCATTTTCGAGCTCCTTAATCTGCCTGCTCAGCGGTGGCTGGGAAATAAAGAGCCTTTTGGCTGCATTTCCAAAATGAAGTTCTTCTGCCAAGGTCTTGAAATAGAATAAATGTCTTAGCTCCATGATACCTAAAAAGTATTGTACTATGATAAAAATAGTATTTTTTAGGTATAACTGAATCCGATAAATTTGGATATAGAACAATAGATTATGGAAAAATCAACATTAGTAGAAATAGAACAGCGGTTTGATGCCGATGTGGAGCGTTTTGCAAATCTGGAAACCAGTCAGGCGAATACCATCGATGCAGTATTGAATATGGAATTGATTACCGATGGAATCAGGGATATGTATCCGAACCTCAAAAACATATTGGACATCGGCTGCGGTGCGGGTAACTATGCCATCAAGACCCTAATGAAAAGCAATAATAAGGTCAATGTTGATTTAGTCGACTTAAGTCAACCTATGCTGGACAGGGCAAAACATAGGGTTCAAGAACATACTGAGGGCGAAGTTCAAGTTTTTAAGGGCGATTTTAGGTCCATTGATTTACCCAAGGGCAAATATGATGTGATCATTGCAACCATGGTCTTACATCATTTAAGGGATGATGAAGATTGGGAAAAGGCATTTATGAAACTCCATGGTTTGCTGAACGAGGGTGGAAGTATCTGGATTTTCGACATCGTGGAACAAAACAGTACTGAAATCCAAAAATTCATGTATAATGACCGATATGGGGAGTTTTTAGTGAAATTGAAAGATAAAGCCTATCAGGAACATGTTTTCGCCTATATAGAAAAAGAGGATTCTCCAAGGCCCCTAATCTATCAATTGCACTTGTTGGAGAAGGTAGGTTTTAAAAAGGTCGATATATTGCACAAGCATTTATGCTTTGCTTCGTTTTTGGGATTTAAAGGTGAAGAGATGTGAGATATGAGACAGTGGAAAGGCTTTTTCAGATAAGAAAGGAGAACATCCAAGGTTATAGGATTAATAGCCTTGGATGTTCTGCATTTTGATAGTATTTTATTGGGCTAGGTAGGTTGATACTCTTCCTATCCTGCCTTTATCGTCTACTACAGCCAAATTGATCTTGTCTCCTTTTTTGACCTGGATTCCATCTATAGGGAATCGCTGTGATCCTGAATTAGGTTCTGAACCATCAAGGGTATAGAAGATATCAAAGCCTGGATATTCAATATTTGCTTGGATTTTGTTCCCTTTTTGGACAACGCCTACGGAAGGTAATCTATAGTTGAACCCATCAGCGATTAGGTCCAGTTTCGGAAGTTCCTTCTTTCCTACTTTATTGACAAAATCGGAATAGCTTTGAGCAAAGGCCTTCTTATCAAATTTGGAGTCCTCCTCCCACACTCTTTTAGGAGCCCAAGCGCGCTCAGACAAAGCATATAACCTTGGGAACAACATATAGTCCATGCGTTCTGGGGTCAATACGGTCTCTGCCCAAAGAGCGGCTTTAATACCTAAGAGATTAGATTTTCCTTTTTCGGTCAACCTTACTTTGGAAGCCAGGTATTTCGGTTCCAATTTCTTGCCAGGTTCCGTAATGGCCATATTGGAGAAAAAGTTCTCAGGCAACAATGAAAAGGAATGATAAAGATCGGATATTGCGGCCCATTTTAATCCAGGCTCCCTGAAATCACGGTCCCAGACCATATCCAGGTAGAGATTAGCTGCGCTGATGAACATGGTCTTGTATCCAGCATTGGCCAATTTATAGACTAAATCCTCATGGCCTCCCCCGATTACGTTGTTCCATACATCAAGATGCATATTGAGATGAGCCAACTCCTCATTGACTACCATTCCAGAGCCTTTATTGACCATTCCGAACTCTTCCCATCCAGCCATGATCAACCCTTTGGAGGCACAGATTTCGTTGATCTTCTTGACGTAGTATGGCCAAACCTCATAAACAGTTTTAAAGCCTTCTTTTTCCATCAGGGCCTGGATGGCCGGAGATTTCTCCCATGAACCCGCTGGAACCTCATCTCCTCCCAGGGAAACCACCTCTAACTTCAAGCCAACCTCATCATACATCTTCTTGATATCGTCCAATACAACGTCTAAAAAGCGGTAAACGGAAGGCAAGGCCGGGTTCATCACATTATCGTCCCAGTATTGCGCCGAACTGTATTCGGATTTGTCCTCGGCTTCGTAAAGTAAGAACTCTTCTGCTTCTTGGGTTTTACCAGCTTTCATTAACCTGTTGTACCGAGTTTCCATTGATTTGATGGCAGCTCGTGCATGACCTGGCGTTTCAATCTCTGGAATGACGGAGATATAGTTTGCCGCAGCATATTTCAATATTTCCTGAAATTGGGCTTTGGTCAAGAAATGACCTTCAGTCACGTTCGTTCCAGATCCATAGGCAGGTTGAATACTCGTCCCGTCCTGATAGAAAGGTGATCGTTGGGAGCCAATTTCTGTCAACTCCGGTAAGGATGGGATCTCTAATCGCCAACCTTCATCATCAATGAAGTGCAGATGGAGTTTGTTGACCTTCAATTGAGCCAATACATCAATGTATTTTTTGATGGTTTCAATACCCTTAAAATTACGGGCTATATCCATCATAAAACCACGGTATTCGAACCTTGGTTTGTCATTGACTTCCAAATACGGAAGGCTTACATCTGCCTTGCCCTTCAATTGTTCTGCAGTAAGCAAGGACTTGATGGATTGTAGAGCATAGAATGCTCCAGCTGGCTCGCTCGCTTCAATAGAAATGCCTCTGTTGTCTATTTTTAGATTGTACTCCTCATTAGCCATTCCTTTTTTATAGAGGATCTTGATGTTGGCATCCCCTTCATTTCCGTTGACAAAATTGAATTGGCTCAGTTGCTGAGCGAGTTCCTGGAAAGGCTTTAGAGCAAAGTTGAAATGTTCATGAACATAGTAACTGACATCGGAATTGAATTTATAAGTCCCTTTACCTACTTTGATATGGGCAGGTGTGGGAAGAATCAACTGCTCACCCGAAGAGATCCTAGAAGCATTCTTTTCAAAGAGTTCGTTTAGAAATTTGTTCTGTTCCTCGGAACTGAGATGCAGCGGAATCACCTGCGGATGTCCGATATTGATGATTTCCTTGGGATTATCTCTGTTTTGAAGGTAAAAACCATTTGGAGTAAGGGAGGTATGGGTAATTGGATAGGGTGATTTATAATCGATCACCAAGGAGTCTTTCGCTTTGATGAAGGATTGATCCGTAAAATCGATGGAATATAAGTTTCCGTTGCGGTTATGTATCGAATAACCATCCACACTTTTCTCTTCAATGGGATACATGGAATTGAACCAAAGGTTGTATCCTTTAAGGTTCAAATTCTGCATGTCATTGTTTTTTACAATGATCTTTAGTGCTAGATTATCTTTGGGGTTATAATTTTCATTGAAATCCCATTTTACTTCCAGATTATTCTTTTGGGCCTGCACTTGGCCAGCCAACAAAAGAATTCCGCAGAGACTTAGGGTTTTAATTAGTTTCATATGATGTAGTTTACAGCTTAAAAATAGCACCTTAAAAGGGAATCAGCAATTTTTATGAAAAATATTTTGTGTTAATAAAAGTAAATTCTATATTTGCACACCGGAAAACAAAACGGCCCGTTCGTCTAGGGGTTAGGACGCAAGATTTTCATTCTTGAAACAGGGGTTCGATTCCCCTACGGGCTACAGAAAAAAGCGACTTGAAAAGGTCGCTTTTTTGGTTTAAAGAAATTGGTAGATATCATTCAGACCAATGGCCTATTTCCCGCCCTAAAATTCCCTTTATCAATTCCCAAAAATTAATGGTTTTTAAGTATTGTTTGCCTTTTGGCTCTCTTCTAATTTTATAATATCGAATGCTGCCTATAAAACCTTAGAAATTCGAATGAATTAAGTCACATTGTAATATTAGAAGATCATGAAAAATAAATCAATTAAATGGAGCTCAATAATCCCTTTTTGTTGTTTAGTCCTATTTGCTTCCTGTAGCAAGGATGAAGATGGAAGTAAACATGGAACCTTAGTCTATGAGGAGAATTTTAATGGGAATAGCGGATGGGTAACTGGAAATGAAAACCAGGGGTTCAATTCTGAAGAGAAAGATGGCCATTATGTGGTAAGTTATAGGATTAATTCAAATCATGTCAATGGGAATACTGCTCCAAAAAGCATATTTGGACAAGCTAAAAAACAAATTCTCGAGATAGGATATAAACAAACCGCAGGAGTAGGAGATCCTGCGATATTTTATGGTCGATTGGAAAAGGGCTATTTATCTTGGATAGTTTTAAATGCTAATATTGGCTACACCGTTTTCAAACATATCGACGGAGATTTTAACCTGATACAGGATTGGACTAAATCATCTGCCATTCAAGGAATAGGAAAAACTAATATTTTACGGATAGAATTTGAAAATGGCAAAGTTGATTTCTTTATTAATAATACGCGGCTCTATACCTGGAACAACAGTGGTCTATCAGGTTTAGACCAAATTGGACTTGGAGCTGCTAATTACACAGACAATAACGATGAAGTTACCCTCATTGAATATGATTACATAAAAGCTTGGATTGAGGAATAGACGTACTCTTATTATGAATATCTAGCATGAACTGTTTTGGGGTGTCGCCATAGTAAGTCCTGAACACTTTGATGAAATGTGGAACACTGCTATACCCCAAAATACATGCTATCTCATTAACATTTAAGTTTTCATACAAAAGCTGTATAGCCTTCTCCATACGCATCTGTATAACAAGACCGTAAATGGTCTTTCCAAATTTTTTCTGGAAATCTGCTTTTAGTTTTCTTTCATTCAGCATAAACCGCTTTGCTAAATCTGCACTTGATGGAGGATTTTCTAAATTTTGAACAAGGAAAGATCTAATTTCTTCAAGTCTATTGTTTGAATTAGAACCCTTCGCTGGGACAACCTCTCCGGTATTGGTTTTCTGATATATCACAAACAGCAATTCTTTCAATTTAAGCTTCAGGTAATGATAGCGATGATGGACAACACTTTCATTATTCATGATTTCCTGCAGGATTTTCAAGATACCTAAATCCATAAATAACGTTTCATTCGGCCGATTCTCAGGTTTTCCACCCAGAATATATTGATGAAACGGGTCGTTGTCTATCCATTCTTCATCTTTTAATAATTGCAAATAAAAAGAATAGGTCATTTTTATGATGATATAATGTACCTGATCATTTTTCTCTATAACAATCTCTCCTCCTCCCCCTTGGGTATCTAAAAAGTTCCGTTGTAGCATCCCTATCCGATGTGAATAGCTTTCATTTCCAGCGCCATTGTTCACATGTGAGTTTCCTTTCAGATAAAAGAAGAAGCGGACATGGGGTTTCTCGGTCGACCATGTATTGGTCAGTGAACAGCAAGTATCCAGGTTAACCTCGGCGATATGCAATCCTTTTGCAAGCTGTGTTTTGCAGCATACTGTTATCCCATTCTGTTCATAGTCAAATTGATTGTCGTATACTGATTTATCATCATTTGTTGGATTGTCCTCTATAAAATTGTCGTATAAAACTCGTCTCAATTCAGTGATTTCTGAACGCACTACCATCCCTTTTTTCATTACTTTTTGTCCCGGATTTCGCTAAATATTTTCTATTGTAACTATAACTTTGCAAAGTTATTTATAATTAATCTAAATAGCAATAGGTTATTTATAACTAAAAGTTTTAATAGTTATTTCAATATTTTACTCAACAATGAAAAAAGTGTTACTCCTGATAATTATTATCGGATTATCAGCCCTCCAAGCTTTCCCTCAATCATCAAAAATAACTGGACATGTTTTCAACCAGAAAGGTCAAGTGATCGACCATGCTTCTGTACGCATATGTAAAACCGACCACCATTCAGAAGTTGATAAAAACGGTAGGTTTATCTTGTCGACTTCTGCAGGTGAATATGAACTTTCAGTCTCAGCAATAGGATACAAAAGTCAGCTTAGGCGGATAAAGGTTCATGACAATGAAAACATCAATCAGGTATTCTATCTTGAGATTGACCCAAGTACCAATATAGATCAAGTTGTGGTTCAGGGAAAAAGTGCGGTACAGAAAGTCCGCGAAACTCCATTCAATGTGGTGGCCATAGATGCAAAATCTCAGTACAATTCCACATTAGATTTAGCGCATCTATTAGATAAGGCTTCAGGCGTAAAAATTCGTGAAACGGGAGGTGTTGGTTCCGATATGAACATTACCCTGAACGGCTTTACTGGGAGAAACATCCGAGTCTTCATCGATGGAGTGCCTATGGAGGGAATGGGGTCTGCCTTTCAACTGAACAATATCCCTGTGAATGCCGCTGACCGCATTGAAATATACAAAGGAGTTGTGCCTATTGAATTTGGCTCAGACGCATTAGGTGGAGTTATCAATATAGTCACCAACCAGTCTGCCAATACATCCCTGGATGCATCCTATTCCTATGGATCTTTTAATACCCAGAGAAGTAACCTCAGTTTGAACCACACCTTCAAATCGGGAGTCTCACTCCAATTGAATGCTTTTCAAAATTATTCTGACAACAATTATAATGTAAAGACATCATACCGGATTTTTGCTAAGGACAATTCACCTGGATCCGAAGGAGATAATTGGCAAACCGGATCTGCATGGTCTGCAGACTCTTCTTGGTTCAGACGCTTTCATGATCATTACAGGAACGAGACCTTAATCGCCAAAGTAGGTGTGGTTGGTAAGAAATGGGCTGACAGAATGTTATTTGGGTTAACGATGGGACAAGTTCATCGAGATATCCAACATGGGTCTGAAATGAGGTATGTGTTTGGCGAAAGGACTGCATTCAGCAAATCTATCCTGCCCTCTTTCGTTTATGACAAAAGGAACCTATTAATTGAAGGATTAAGCGTCCGAGCAACAGGGAATTACAACTACGAAAAAGCTGGGAGTATAGATACTTCTGCTTATAAGTACAGTTGGGATGGCTCTAAAAAGAAAATGGCGGACCTAAGAGGGGTCAATGCAGCTTATGGTGAAGCAAGTCTAGGAATGGCGGAATATTCTAACAGCAACCAATCAGCATCCCTAGGTATCGGTTACCGCATCAACAAGAGTCATTCTGTTAGCATCAATAACAACCTCTCCTTTTATTCCAGAAAACCAAATCTGGAAAGTATTGCAAATGACCTTTACCCAGAACTTCCAAATGCAGCAGATAGCATGACCAGAACAAGTCTAAAGAATTCTTTGGGCTTTGAGTACAGATTTACCTTCAGGAAAAAATGGAACACCATCGTATTTGGAAAGCATTACTTAAACAGAGCAACCGGCCCACAAACCAACGAGGAATTAATAACTTCTAAAAGACAGGAAAACGCCTCTAAAACAGGTTACGGTATTGCGAGCAATTATTTCTATAAAGACTTCCAATTTAAAGCCTCTGCTGAAAAGGCATATCGATTGCCGAATGATCGCGAATTATTTGGCGATGAGCTTTTAGATGAAGGAAACATCACGTTACAACCGGAAGAGTCCAACAATTATAACCTGGGCATTACTTTCAACAAGGAAATCAGCCCTTCATACAGCTTGTTTCTTGACTGGGCGGGATACCATAGGGACACCTATAATTTCATCCAACGATTGCCAGGCAGAAAAGGAGATGCAATAAATGGTGAAACTGTATTCCAAAATAGGAACCACGGGCGAGTGACCAGATGGGGAACTGATTTTGAAGCACGCCTATACTATAAAAACAGGGCTTCTATAGGAGGTACATTTACTTACATGGATATCAGGGACAAGGCCCCTTTCTCCAACCTTGCCGAAACACAACCCAATGGCAACTATGGTTACCGAATGCCCAATCTGCCTTACTTCTTCTGGAATGTTGATGCCACCTATTACTTCCACAACCTTTTCGGTAAAGGAAATACCCTAAACCTCAATTACACCCTAAACTTTGTGGACAAAATCTACCTGCATTCCTATGCCTATGCCGATAGGGCATCCAAAGCAATTGTACCTCAGCAATTATATAGCGACTTCTCCGCAAGCTACATGCTTAAAAACGGTAAATACAATATCAGTGTGGAAGCCAGAAACCTAGCAGACGCCATGCTCTATGATAATTACAGCTTACAAAAACCGGGAAGAAGTTTCGCTGTAAAACTTAGGTATTACTTTATAAAACGCAATAACTCATCAATAAATTAACATCAATAATTTCATAAAAATGAAAAATCAATTAATCAAACAATCATGGATCTATGCAATGGCAATTTTAACCCTAGTTGCCTGTACAGAAGAAAACCCAGTACCTCCAACACCTGTAAAGGAGAACAAAGAAGGTAAATTTCTGGTTGCTGTATCGGTCCCTGGTTCAACTACCGCTACTTACTTCCTTCCTGCAAACTCTTTGGCAAACGAAAAAGACAGTATTTCACCAAAAGGAACCGGTTTGGAGTTCACAAATACATTCACGCAGTTTATGTCATATGGACATGTAGGCCTGGTTGGAATCAAATACGGACGTGGAGATGCACATATAGGGCAACGTTTCACTATTAATCCATCTGGAGCTGCCATGACTGTGGGGAATCAATTCGAAATCCAAAACGGATTCGTAACGGCTGGTGTTGTTGGTGATTATGCCTATACCATCATGAGTGGATATAGAGCTGCTGATAAAACCGTAGGAACCATGAACCGTATTGGACTTTCAGCGGGAGAACCCCAATTCCAAACGTTCAAAGTCAATCAATTTAATGGATTCGAAGGTAAGAATGCCGCATTGATAGGATTAGCAGATGGTAAAGACGATGCATTCTATACCAGTCTGCACTTCCACGAAAACACGGATATCGACAATGTTGTGGTAGCAAAAATAAACGCTAAAACATTAAAGACCGAAGCGGTCTATAGCGATTCACGTCTATCTATTTCTGGAGGTTTTTACCGTTCAGCTAGATATTCCCAAATCGGTGTTGCTTCTAATGGTGATGTCTATGTTTTCTCGGGCAATAACTTCGGAACTAAAAAAGCAGGAGCTTTGGTTATCAGAAAAGGCGAAACTACTTTCGACAAAGGGTACTTCTGGGATTTAGAAGCAGCATCTGCTGGTTATAGGTTCAGTAAAGTGTGGCCATTATTGGATGATATATTCTTGATTGAATTCTACAACAAGAAATATGAAGCTGGAAAGCAACCTGGAATGGATGCTTCCTCCCAATATGCGGTGGTAAACATGAAGGAGAAAAAATTCAATTGGGTAAAGGGAATCCCAACCTACAACAATATGCCATCGGGACTTAGCTGGCCATATGTATTTGAAGGCAAAGCTTATGTCGGACTAACGGAACTAGATAAATTCCCACAATTCTATGCTATCGATCCTCAAACAGGTACTGCTAAAAAAGGATTGGTTGTCAAAGATGCCAATGAAATTCAGGCAGCAGCCTTTATTGAAAAGAAATAAAATTTGTTTATGGTAATAGTAAACCAGGTCAGGATCAATTCCTGGTCTGGTTTTTTTTCTAGCCCCTTACAATTATCCTCAGCCCATTGTCCCCGAATCTCAATTCTTCATCCCTATAATTCGAATCACCCAATTCGGCAATCATCTTCACATTGTTTAAGGCCTTTTGCATATAGTAATTATTCCTATAACCGCGATCCTCCAAGAATTTCAACATTTCCTGCAGATCAGCGGCAGATAGCAATTGGGAATGCACAGTTGTTCGGACTTCAAATTGAATGTTGGCATTCAACAAGATATCCAATGTTTCTTCAAAAGCTTCGAAGGAACCAGAAACAGTTATTTCATGAAAACGTTGTCCCAAGCCCTTGAAATCGAGCGCTACATAATCCAAAAGATCATTGTCAATAAGGCTTTTGATCAGCTTTGGTCTTGCCCCATTGGTATCGACTTTAATGAGGTATCCTAAAGATTTGGCAATCTTCACCAAGGACATCATATCTGGATGCATGGTACATTCCCCACCGCTAAAGACAACCGCTTGCAATAGGCCCTTTCGAGATTTCAAGAAAGCTTCAGCTTGATCGATGCCAATCTTACCTTTACCAAATACGATATCAGGATTATAACAATATTTGCAACGCATATTGCAGCCCACAAACCAAAGGATGCAGGCTGCTTTATTAGGGTAATCCAATAAGGTAAAAGGAGTTATATCATATAGAGCATTTGCCATATCCTTCTTGGAACAGGGTCCGCTGTTTATGCTCTCCTTGTTTACCGATATTGAAACTTTCAACAGGTCTATGATACCCCATTACACGAGTATAGACCAAACATTTACTGCGTTCTTGCTGATGTTGCTGCAACAATAGCAATCTTTCATTCTTCATGGTTTCCATATTCACTATTTAAATTATATTGATTCACGATTTCATCATCACATTTTGGGCAATATTCATGTTCCCCATTCAGGTATCCATGCACAGGACAGATACTAAATACAGGAGTTACCGTGATATAAGGCAATCTGAAATTGCTCAATACGGTCCTTACAAACAGCTTACAGGCTTCAGGAGTACTGATCTTTTCCCGCATGTACAGGTGCAATACCGTCCCACCGGTATACTTACATTGCAGTTGATCCTGCAGCAACAATGCTTCAAATGGATCGTCCGTATGATTTACCGGAATTTGGGAACTGTTGGTATAATATATCTGTTGATCTTGCCCAGCCTGTAGAATATCAGGGAAGCGTTTTTTATCTTCTTTAGCAAAACGATAGGTTGTCCCTTCAGCAGGTGTCGCTTCCAGGTTGTATAGATTGCCGGTTTCTTCTTGGAATTTTTTCAAGCGCTCGCGGATATAATCCAGGATCTCACTGGCAAATTCAATCCCCCAATCCGAAACAATATTTTCCTGATTGCCAGTATAATTGCGGATCATTTCATTCATCCCATTGACACCGATGGTCGAAAAGTGATTCCTGAAATGGGAAAGGTATCTCTTGGTATATGGATACAAACCATTATCGTACATTTCCTGAATAAATTTCCTTTTCTTTTCGAGGGTCGAACGTCCGATTTCCATCAGTTCATCCAGTCGGGCAAACAGACCATCCCTATTTCCTTGGTACAGATAACCCAATCTGGCCATATTAATGGTTACCACACCGATACTGCCGGTCATCTCGGCACTTCCAAAGAGACCATTTCCACGTTTCAGCAATTCCCGAAGGTCAAGTTGCAAACGGCAGCACATACTCCGTACGGCATTCGGTTTATAGGCATCCGGATTTTCCTGTCGATCTCCATTTTCATCAATAAAATATTGGCTACCGATAAAGTTTTGGAAATAAGAGGAACCGATCTTGGCCGTGTTCTCAAACAGGACATCCACATTTTCTCCGTTCCAATCAAAGTCCTCTGTGATGTTCACGGTAGGGATAGGAAATGTAAAAGGCTGTCCATTTGCATCGCCTTCGGTCATGACTTCATAATAAGCCCGATTGATCATGTTCATTTCCGGCTGGAAATGTTTATAGGTCAAATCTTCCAATTCTTGAACGCCTCTTTCAAGCGCCAATGTTTTCAAGACTTCATTATTGATGCCCCTGAACAGATGTTTTCCTGCTTTGGTAGGGATTTGGTCCCTCAAGTCCTGTGGGACATTCCAATCGAGGGTAATATTGGTAAATGGAGATTGCCCCCAACGAGCAGGAACATTCAGGTTATAGACGAAGCTACGGATAGCTTTCTTGACGTCAATCTGGCTTAGGCAATCCTTAAAGACATAAGGTGCAAGATAGGTATCAAACGAACTGAAGGCCTGAGCTCCTGCCCATTCACTCTGCAGAATGCCCAAGAAATTGGCCATCTGGCCCAGGGACTCCCTGAAATGCGAAGGTGGATTACTATCAACCCGACCCCTGACACCATTGAAACCTTCATCCAACAACACCCTTAGACTCCAACCGGCACAATAACCGGTTAAACAATCCAAGTCATGTATATGGATATCAGCGTTACGATGGGCATGACCTTCAATCCTATTGTAAACCTTATCCAACCAGTAATTGGCAATGATCTTTCCAGCAGTATTGTTCACCAAACCGGCATTGGAAAATGAGTTATTGGCATTCGCTTGGATACGCCAGTCGTTTTGGTAAATGTATTCCTCGACAGCATGACTACTATCCACATAAGTACTGGAATCTACAAAACGATCGATATGCTCACGTTGTAATTTTCGGGTATGGCGAAACAACATAAATGAACGCATCACCTGAAAATATCCAGCTGCATAGAGCTTTCTTTCTATGACGTCCTGAATGTCTTCAACATCCAAGAGGTCGGCATTTTGCTGTTCGTCCAGAATGGTTTCTATGATCTGCTCATCATAAGGAACAGACACACTTTCGAATGCCTTTTTTATGGCATCTTCAATTTTATAGGAATGAAAAAGTTCAAGAGAACCATCACGTTTGATCACGTTTTTCATAGGCATGGTTTTAGAATGAGAGATAGATTTCAAGAATTACATAAAGCTAACCACAAAAGCCCCAGTATTTTATGAGGCGAAACATAAAGGCCTATTTTGTGCAAAAAATTAGAAAGAAAAGTTGATCTGGGCTATTAAATTACGGCCAGGTCTAGCAATCTTCATGATATCTTGATGGCGAAAATAATATCTATCAAAGATATTTTCCAACCTTAAATTAGCGGTTAGTTTTTGCTGCTTTATTTGGAATGCCTTCCGCACCGCAACATTGAACAAGGTTGCTTCGGGTGTAGCGGTATCCCCATAAATGGCGGTACTCACTTTATTTTGTTTAGCAAAATAACTTACTTCAAATTGCGCCACATAGCCCTTATGGTTAAAGAGGAAAGTATTATTATTGGTAAAAGGCGAAATCAACGGCAGGTAATTGCCTTCAAAATCCTTTCCTTCGGAAAAGGCTATGGTGCTCAACCACTCCAGATTCTTTAAGAACTTGATCTTCATGGCCATTTCAGCCCCCATCAGATTGGCATGTTCCAAATTCTGATGTTGTTTCACCCCAGTAGCACCAATGGTCATCACATGAAAGTCAGGATTAATCCTTCCGGCAATGTAGTCCCTGAAATAGTAGTTATACAGATTTGCCTCCAATCTAAGCCAAGGAAGCTGATAGCTGAGACCAAAGCTTGCCTGTAGTGACTTCTCGGTTTTCAGATCCACATTACCTAGGTAATCATAGCTATCCAACCGGTTGAACAGATAGAACCCATAATATTCCTGAAGACTGGCACTGCGGTTCGCATATCCAATCTTTGCCATCCAATGCAAATTGGCAGATGGATGATAATGGCCGGTCAGGTTAATGTTTCCAAGGTGATTTGAACCATCGAGAGGAGCATCTGTTAAGCTAGATAGCTGTTCTTTCCCTTGCTGGCTATAGATACTGGAGTTCGCTAAGCTATAGGTTCCCATAAAATCCAGCATCCATTTTTCATTCAGATAGTATCTATCTGACAGGTCCAAGCTCAGCAAACCTCGCTGTACATCGGGCAGGGTAAACATAAACATAGGATTACCTTCTTTTGGATACATGGTCATATTGGCTGTCAACCTATTGATGTATCCATTTAGCCTTGCTTGCAAATGATGCTTGGCAAACTGATATCCCGACTCGGAATAAAAGCCAGCAGTACATGACAGACCGGGCATATCCATGTGCATCGGAACAGTTTCCGCAGGTCTTTTGCTATCATCCATAGCATGGTCTATATGGTTGAAATAAATCTTAGATCGAATTTCATTCAGCCCTACTTTGCCGGCATTATAGACATGCGTCAGGGAAACAATATTTGCATTGGCAAAAGCAACATCCATGGTCAATGCAGGATACCCAATATCCTGACCATAATCGGCAAGATATTGGGCAAGTATTTGATTCTTGGAATTCAACTTATAGGTCGCAGCAATAGATCCATTCCATTTCTGGAACTGCGAATTTGGAACAATTGTCCTGTCCGCCGCTTTATAGTTCTGTGCTTTTCTAAAAATTCCGTTCACGAGGAATGCAAATTTATCCGAACTATATTGCAGTGATGCCAAGGTCTGAACAGCTTGTGAGTTCGATTCATAACCTGTCCCTAGCATTCCATTCAATTGAGGTACTTTGGAAAGTTCTGGATTGGCAAGTTTGAAGTTCATTCCTCCGGCCATTCCCCCAGCATAGCTGTTGAATGATGGGCCAATATTCACATTGATCTGCTTCAAGTTACTGGGCTCAATGTAAGAGCTGATAGGATCCATACGATCGGTACATGCTCCAAAAATCGCCATTCCATCAATTGTCAGATTGATCTGCGCAGCATTTAGGCTACGGATGGTTGGTTCCCAGGCATAATTGCCCCTGCGAACCATCTGTACCCCAGCTATCCTGTCCAAGATCTGGTCAATATTGGCTTGTTTAGAAGCTCGTTGTTCATTTTCAAGCTGCTTATTTACTGAAACCTGAGTACTTACCACCACTTCCTCAATGGCAACATTCTTCAAGGTGTCATGATGATGATGCTGGGCTTGAACAAATTGTCCAGCCGCAAGGAAGCAAAAACTTAAAATAAAAGAAACCCTTTTCATAAGCCCTAAATTTTAACGAGTCCTAACAATTTTATTGATCCTTATTATCAAAAAAGAACATCTAGAAAGACATCTTTCCCTAACTGGGTTTCACCCTTGCTGATATTGAAGAATAATCTCCAATCTCCAGACATACTGAAATTCACTTTTCCTTTATAAATTCCTGCACCTGAACCCTGTGGGTTTACATTATTGCTGGAGCCATGGTTCATGGAAGTCATTTCGGGATGGAAATCTAATGTCAATCCATCTTGAACAGGAAATGAAAACATATTTTCCCTCCAGAAAACCATCACTTCCAAATCATTGATTCCAATCTTTGGGGAAGAAGGTTGTACCAAGGTCAGGATGTAGCGTTTATTATCAGGTGCAGTGAAAGACTTCACAGGAACATTACGCGTGGCTGCAGGTTTGATCACGACCGGAAAGTTCAGCGTTTCATTATTGATTTTCAGGTCAATTGCCCAAGTTCCATTATCCGCAGTAGGCATGGTAAAAACCACAAAACCTTGGAAGGCATCAACGGCAGAATTGAATGCAAATTTACCGGTAGGTGCACCATGTTTCATGGTACCCATATCCATGACTGGAGAAAATTCTATCTTATCTGTAGCATTAGATTTTCCATCTTTCAAAACTCTGATATAAACTTGTTGAAAACCTACAACCAGGTCCTTATCAGCCAAGAGCTGGACCTGCGTTGAGGCATTTATCGTTTTTTCAGCAATGATCATTTTATCTTCCAAAGGATTCTCCAAACCATCGTCCTTTTGGCAAGAAGCCATCGTCAGAGCAAATAAACTCCAACAGATCACATAGATTACATTTTTCATAGTAGTATTAATTTAGTTTTATTGTCTATTCAATTGTTCCCTTCCCGCCTCGGTCATCAGATCAGGTGACCATTCCGGTTGCCAAACCAGTTCTAATATGATTACTCGGTCAGGAAAGGTCTTTTCCATACTTTTTTGCACCGCCTGTGTGATGGACCCTGCCATCGGACAATAGGGCGTCGTTAAGGTCATTTGAATCTGTAGCTTGTCGCTCTTTGTAAAATCAAATCCATAGACCAAGCCCATATCAATGATGTTTATCCCAAGTTCTGGATCCATGACTAACATCAGCGATTGCATCGCCTTCAATTGCTCCGAAGCAAACGGAGATGTAAAATCAACTTCCATATTCCTCCTTCCTCTTATGAGTCAGCACCTTCAAAACATTCATTAAGTAAGAAACGGAAAGAAGGACCCATAGGATAGAACTGACAGTGATCAACCATTTGATTTTGAAGCCAACCGCCAGCAAGGTCAGTGATAAACCTGCAAGGAACAGGATGTATTGGACCTTTAATAATTGATGGCTATATAGGTCTTTCGGCATGGGCACATTGGCCATTCCGTTCAAGTTTTTATACTGAATGTTCCAAATAATAAATGGCAGGGTCTTAAAGGTCATACCCAAGATTATTCCCGTTATCCAACCCAAGAATATCCAAACCATATAGAGGGTAACCCAATTCCCTGACTCTTGATTAATTACGAGTGGCAAACTTGCAAAAGCAGCAAACAGACTACCAATGGATAATAAGCTATGCTTGATAGGGATCTCTATTTTTTTTCGAAGCCTGTTCTTTAAACAGTCCTGAATAAATACCCCCCAACTAATGACACCCGCAAGGATCAATGTTCCGCATAGCAGAAGTTTGTAATCCACTTGATTTCTATATCCGTGAACCAGGAACATGATCAACCCTGTATTGATCAGGGTAACAGAAATAAACAATGCTTTTCTCTTGATTGATTTACCCATGACGAACATGGGGATCATCTTTGCCCCTGCCCCGAGGATCAGTTGTAGAAACCATCCCGCTAAACCAGCATGGGCATGCAGTTTCAAAATGTCTAAATGATTCTTGGAAATATAGTGATGCCCTAAATTAATGGCCAGCAATAATCCTACAGTTGTAGTGAAACATAACCAGAATGCGGAAAACATGAAAAACAGATTGAATTCAAACGATTTTTCATGGTTCTTACTGGTCATCCATATGACCAGGAAATAGATATAAGAAGCCAAGCAAACTAGGGACCCGCCTAAAATCAGGACCCAATCAGTACGGAAATTCCAAAAGCTATGGATCAAGAGACAGCTACCTACGGTTAACGGGAAATAGCTGAACAAAGCTAATTTAGGGGAGAACAGAGTTTGCTCAAATATGACCGGCACTAATTGATAGGCTGCCCCAAATATGATCATGGTGCCCCACCCCAAGGCTAGGGTATGGACTATAGCTAGAACCTTAGGTTGAAAATAATGTCCTAGGATTTGGCTCCCCGTCAATACCAACAGGATGCTGAAAACTAGGAAAAAGATAGCCGCCGTAGCAAAAAATGGCACAACTACATATCCTTTAGTGGCATTATCCATCGAACTTAAAGTCATATCTCTTTACTTAAGGATGAATTAATATTCTCACATCTCCTTCGGCAATTTCGCTGACAAATACCCGATAAGGTAGATTGCCCAATTCTTCCAACAGGTAAAGGGGTACTTTCTTGTGTTGGACAAAAAGGCCTTCATTCGCTTTTAATTGGCCCAAGGTTTCCAAGATACGCTCCATAGGTTGTGGCATTGGCAAACTCCTAACATCCAACTCTACCATATCGAAACTCTTCTTATTCAGTATCCCTTCGATCACATCAAAGGATACAAACGATATCATGGACTCTATTTTGGTCACCGCCTTTTCTCCCATTGGCTTATAGAAATAAGTATGAAATTCCGTTTTTGAAACTTCATCGGTATAACTGAATGCGCCTTTATCTTCCAGTCGGCTAATAAGTGGGAATGGCAAAAATGTATTGATGATTTCCAAAACTGCCTTTTCAGGAAGTGATTTATAAGCTGCCATGATTTCTTTTAAAGGATCACGGTCAGCATCTAGAATTGGCCTGACATCCAATCGAACAATCTGTTCACATTCCAGTAGCCAGCCTGGTTTATTTTGTACTTTCTCTAATTCAGAAGTCTTGGGCCCAGAAGCCTCTTCCCATGTAAAACCCAGTGGCTCCAGAACACGTCTAAAGTCATCTACAGAACAGTTTGCAATCTTTGCAGCTTCCATGATATTGACACGAGGAGTCAAGACCTTACGCAATATTGGAATTTTGATTTTCCGTAAGGGTTTCGCTATTGATGCAATGGCATCAATGCACAACTCATTAGCTTTGATAAGCTCTGAGATTTTTGTGAATTGATTGATTATCATGGCAAAAATGAATTTTATGACAATGTATAAAACCGTCAATCGGACCTGTCATTTGTTTGGCATTGTACCAATTGCCGTACTCGCTCCTATAGATCCTTCTTTTTAAAATACCTGACCGACAGCCATAGTGGAATGCTCGCCCACAAAAACAGGACGCCCATGGTTAGGCCCATGCCTAGTGCATTTCCAAAGAAGTCTCTAAAAATTGCTCCGGTGTAGCCCATCATGGCAGAAAGGTCGAGTTGTAAGAGGATCATGATCCGACAGACATCGATGGGGTTGAACATGGACAATCCAACCATAAAGTTCTCGATTGGGTAGTCCGAAAATTGGAACAACATAAATAAGACCAAGGCATCGAACAGCAACCCGAAATACAACCACAAGAGGATTGCAAGTCCGATACCTTTGGATTTGTCCCGAATCAATACAGAGGTCCACAAGGCTATTGACACAAAGATCACAGAAAGCAATAACCCGCATCCGACCAAAATTAATCCAGAACTGCTGAAAGCATAAATGAGGGTTGGTATCCCTACGCCTATAAAAAAGGATAGACATAAGGTACCTGCCAGACCTGCAAAGATGCTCAGCCAAATATTCCCCCGCTTCAGGGGTTGACTCACTAATAAACAAATAAATTCAGCACTATTATAGAGGTATATGCTTGAAAATACGATACTTACCAGAGGAACTACAAAAAGTACAATGTTCAATAAACTCACCAATCCTTTTTCATAATTATCTTCCATACTGAACACACTTACTGAAAGGGCAAAGAGTAAAACGGTATAGAAAATGATGGTTTTATTTCTCAGTAAATCAACAAAAACGTAGCGTATAATTTTATTCATGGATAGCCTATTTAGTTTGATTTGGAACAGACATGACCTGCGCAATTGCTTTAGACAATTTATCTGTACCTGTATCTATCTTTAACTGTTGAAGTGATTTATGGAACATCAGTTTCCCTTCTTGCAGATAAATGATTTGGGAAACTAAATCGTCCAGGTCACTGAGCACATGTGAACTGATAATGATCAGTTTATTTTCATTCATGACCTTCTGGATCTTACTTTTCAATATTTCGGAGGAAAGAGGATCTAGTCCGGCCGTCGGTTCGTCTAAGATCAAGGCCTTTGGATTAAATAGAAATGCCAAACATGCACTGACTTTTTGCCTAGTCCCTCCAGACAGCGTGCCCATACGTTTATCCAACAATGCTGGTAAGTTAAACGCGTGGTATAAGTCTAGATCTAACTGATCTTCTGGCATCTTTCGAATATCTTTCATCATATCCAATACCTGACCTATGCTCATATTCTCTGGATATTGTCCAATCTGTGGCATATAGCCGATCTCTTTTCGGTAAGAATATTTGTTTTGGATATTCTCGCCGTCAAATTTGATGATCCCAGCACTCGGCACCACCATCCCCAAAACAGATTTGATTAGCGTGGTTTTTCCACTTCCGTTTGGACCGATCAAGGCGACACACTCCCCTCCATTCAAGGTAAGGTTAATGTCTTTCAGCACCTTAAACTTGCCAAAGTCTTTGAAAATATGTTGGATTTCGATCATAATTAAACTGATTTCATACGTGGTTTCTCATCTTTTAACCCTTCTGGGGTCAAACTTGGCAAAAGCTTCTCGGTACGATCAAACAACGTCACCATAAAACTTCTAAAAAGCAACATGGCAGATGGATAGCGCTCGACCAACATGGAAAATAAACTTACTGGGCGGAAAGGAATATCCCCAATCCCATCCTTATCCAGATCATAGCCTTCATATTTATCCCAATAATTATTTTCAAAATTGTTAAGGGTCAACGTTCCATTGGTTGCCACATCAAATGTGTTTTGCAAGAAATTATTATTCTTAAAATCATTGTCCATACAACTCGCCTGGATTTTTACGCTCCATCCATTTCCTTGAAAAAGGTTGTTCTCGATTTGGATCCTATTGGAACCTTCCATAAAAATTCCGGCGGTATTGCGATCAAATGTATTGTTGATTATTTTACTGTCTGATATATCTTTTAGGAGCAGACCATAAGCGGAATCCCCCCAGTTTTCTTCAAATTTATTGTTCTCCATATGTACATTCTTGGTGTACATAACGGCCACTCCGGCACCATTTGCCCGGAATATGTTTTCTATATAGCTGTTGTCATGTGAAAACATGAAATGCAGGCCATATCTCAGGTTGCCTTCTGAGCGGTTTTTGTTGACATGGGTATGGGTTACAAATTCTAGATAGATGCCATCCCGATGTCCTAAGATCTCATTGTTCTCAATGAGTAGGCTGTCCGATTTCCAACCATGGATACCGTTGCCAATCAATTGTTCGGCCGTTCCATAAGCCTGGATCTTGTTACCCCTGATCTCCAGATGTTTGGAGTTTTGGGAATAGACCCCAAAGAAATTATCATCCAATACATTGTTGATAATGTTGACATGATGGGTATTGTAGATTTTTATTCCCGCCACATCATTAATGGAGGAATGTCCAGAGCCCTTGATCCTAAATCCTTGAATATTGACAAAGGGTGATTTTACGGAGATTGGCTCATGTTTTTTATCTCCATCCAATGTCGGCATACCCTCACCGATCAGGCTGATAGCTTTGTCGATGATAATATTTCCCTCCTTATAGGTTCCAGATTGAACCAGTACGGTATCGCCTTTTTTTGCCAGGGCAATCCCTTGTTTTATGGATGTCACCGAATGATTTTTGCCTACTCTAATGGTAGTGGCATGAGACATGCCACCTACCATAAATAAACAAATCAACGCACTAAATATCTTCCAAACTGATCTTCCCATGATGCAGGTTTTATTTCCAAAGGTCTTCCCAACTAAGGGCGGTACCTCCTAATTCAGCTTTTGTCTTTTCCAGATCCTCTGTCTTTTCAAAGGCTGCAATATTTCCACGCATAGGGCTTTTCAGCTCTTCGCTTTTCAAATAGAACATCTTGTCTGCTGGCAACAATTTATTACTGCTATAATCCGGTAAAAAATAGGCTGCAACCTCTTCCTTTTTCACGTTGCTTTCCTTCACAAAGGAAATCATGCATTGTACATCGTCGAAATTGTAAACTCGACCTTTTTTAGTCTGCAACTGTGTGCCAAATCGAGCATCGCTAATAGTCATTTTGCAATAAGCACATTGGTCAGAGCCATATTTTATGGGCTTTGGTTCACTATTGCCTTGACATGCTTGCAATCCAAACATGATCAGAAGGACACTGCTCAAGCAGATAAGAAATATCTTAGTTCTGTTCATTTTTAAGTTTTTTAGAAGTTTTCGTTTTGCGCCATTCTTGAATGACACAAAAAGCCAAAATAATTCCGCAAAGGATAAAAATCCAACCACCAATATCGGGAACGGAATAAGCTCCGAAATTCAACAGCTTTTTATAGCCGATCAATGGAGGAGTATAGGACATTCCTGGTACTTTGATCGGTGCATTCGGGTCAAGGTTATGTCCATAGTTGTACTCCCAAACATAGAAGTCTACCATGGCTACAATCCCAAATAGCAAGAATGCTCCAAATAAATAGTATACCCACTTTCTTTTGTTGGCAAGACCGACAACGGTAAAGGCCAATGCAAAGAATCCAATGATATAAGGAAGGACTGTGAATTCCTTAAAATCCTCCTTATGTAGGGTTTTCATGCCGATATAATGGTTCAATCCGTTGATGATATCCACCTGTCCAGACAATTTATGGCTGAATATCTGCAGTTCCAACCCTTCTGGGTATTGAGCTGCATCCAGCTCAATACGCCAAATCGGAAGGAAGATGACTGCTACTAAAGCCAGGCCGCATAGTACCAATAAGACACGGTGCAAGACTGACAAGTTGTTTGTAGATTTCATCTCTATGTAGCTTTAGTTAGTACTCTCTTTAGGCATGTTTGTGCCAACGCTGTAGGTCAACGGAACATTATTTCCTTTCTTCGAAATACGGATATAACCTTGCATTTCCTGGTGCAATGCACTACAGAAGTCCGTACAATAGAATGGGAACACACCAACACGGTCTGGTACCCATTTTAAGGTCTGGGTTTCTCCTGGCATAACCAAAAGCTCGCCATTTTTGGCTCCTTTTACGGCAAATCCATGTGGCATATCCCAGTCTTGCTCAATATTGGTTACGTGGAAATAGACCTCATCGCCTAATTGAACACCCTCAATATTGTCAGGTGCAAAGTGGGAACGGATAGAAGTTAGGTAAACATGGATTTGGTTACCCTTACGTTCTACGCGAGCTTCACTCTCTCCTTTTGTAGCATGTGGGTTCGTATTTTCTTCGATTTTGAAGATCTTAACGCTCTTGTCTACGACTTTGTCTGCCTTAATTGCTTGCGCATAGTGCGGCTCACCGATTGTAGGGAAGTCCAAGATCAACTGCATCTTGTCTCCTGAAATATCAAAGATCTGCGCACTTTGTGACAATTCAGGTCCTGTAGGAAGGAAACGGTCTTTTGTAATCTTGTTATAAGCAACCACATATTTTCCATAAGGATTTTTGGTATCACCACCAGGGATCATCAAGTGACCTGTTGAATAATAAGTTGGAACACGGTCAATAACTTTCAAAGTCTTCACATTCCATTTCACCAATTCTGAGGATACGAAGAATGAAGTGATCGCATTTCCTTTTTCATCAAACTCAGTGTGCAATGGACCTAAACCTGGTTTTTCTACCTCGCCATGTAATGCTGCTTCATATTTAATGATTGGAATACCACCGAATTCACCTTCGAATTGTTTTCCAGCAATCGCTTTTTGGATTTTATCGAATGAGAATACTGGAATTAAAGCGGCAAGTTTACCTGAACCGACAATATATTCACCCGTAGGGTCAACGTCTACACCGTGAGGTGATTTAGGACAAGGGATATAGTAACACAATCCTTCTAACTCTTCTGCCTTCAAGACGATAGTTTCCGTTTTGAATTCAGTAGAAGAAGTATGTGATTTTTCATCGTACTTGTTGTGGGCATATTTCAGACCAGTAACCTTTTTACCTTTACCAGCTTTTAAATATTCCTCTGCTTTTTTCCAGTTTACTGCTAAAACAAAGTCTTTGTCATTTTTAGACGCATTTACCTCTAACAAGGTGTTTGCTTGTTCAGTGTTATAGGTAGAGAAGAAGAACCAACCATGAGATACACCTTTACCAGCACGACTTAAATCGTAGTTGACTCCAGGAGTTTCAATCTGGAAGGATAATTCCATGTTTCCACTCGTTTTGTCTACACTGACAAAGCTCAATGAACCACGGAAGTTCTGCTTAAAGGTATTGATAGGCACGTCGCCACCTTCACCATCTAAAGGAACCGAAAAACGCGTTCCTGCTACCACATACTCTGTATTTTCAGTGATATAAGGTGATGAGTGGTTACCCCCACTGTTCGGAAGTTCAAGGATCTCTGCTGTACGGAAGGTAGTCAAGTCGATACGCGCAATACGTGGTGTATTGTTGGCATTGGCAAATACCCAACGACCATCATAGTTACCGTCGGTTTTTGATAATTGAACGTGGTGCAAATCATCCCAAGGCACATTACCATGGGAAGTTTCCAGCATAGGTTTCGTTTCTTCACTGAATCCCCATCCTTTTTCAGGATCCACGGAGAATACCGGGATGACCCTTAACAAACGTCCTGAAGGCAGTCCGTATACAGACATCTGTCCGCTGAAACCACCTGATACGAAGTTGTAAAACTCATCGTATTTTCCTGGAGCGACATAGGTCTTTTCTGCGGCATTACCACTGACAGCTTCACCGGCCCCTTTGGGCTTACAAGCTTGGAATGAAGTGAGCAGCGTGGCCACAGCAATCCCTGATAGAAAATATTTTTTAAATTCCATTATAGTATGATTTAGATATAATAACTTGCTTTCGAATTATTTCACACCATCATTTTGACGCATAAATTCCAAGATTTTGCGGGCATCATCGTCTGTTAAGTTTTGGTTAGGCATACGCACTAAACACAATTCCAATTGCGCTTGCAACTCAGGGTCTTTATCCAACATCGCATCTGGGTTGGTAATAAAGTTCATGATCCATTCTGGTTTTCTACGTTCTGAAACGCCTTTCCATCCTGGTCCAACCAATTTCTCATCGGTCATCTTGTGACATGATGCACACTTTAAATCTACAATGGTCTTGCCTGCTTCAGCCATCGCTACATCCAGCTTGGCGCCTAGGTCAACTGTTGTAAATTTTCCTTCTCCGCGGTTAGGGTCATAGGAGCTTGCGTCAGTACCAGCATCGCTAGATGCGGCGGCTGTTTCCTCTGGGAAGGAACGCTCTGATTTTTGTTCACTATTGTTTGATGAACAGGCATATATAAACATGGCCATCAAAAAGAGTACGGTTAATTTTTTCATAGTTTCTTAGATTTTTTTGAATTCAATCAATGATTGTGTATTACGTTTATTACAAAGGTACCGGCAAGCTTGAGGCTAATTTTATGAGGCAAATCATAATTTATTGATTAACAGTATTGATTTATGGTAATCAACCCTGCATCCTATTGACTATTAGAGAATTAAGTCTAATTTTGATTCTAATCACTATTTTGAGTGACTACCATCAACTATGAAAACAGTCTTTCTGGATAGATTTGTCTTAAATAGAAAGACATAAAACAAACAAGGATATGATCCCATCCGAGTTACTTATTGAAAAAGGCGCAACCGTTAAAAAAGTGGAAAGCGCAGAAGTGATATTCCATGAGAATAGTCCTTCAAATTTCTATTATCAAGTGATCAGTGGACGAGTAAGAATTTGCAACTTCCTTGCCGACGGTAAAGAAGTATTGCATAAGGTCGTCTGTGCAGGCGAGGGATTTGGGGAGGTTGCCATACTTGATAACGGTTTCCATGTGGCAACTGCCATCGCAGACAAACCATGTACCATGCTAAAGTTATCCTCTAGCGCATTTATGGAGATTCTAAGCGATTACCATAGCATCATGCTCTTGGTAACCCAACGAATAGCAAGAGAACTTCGGTTCAAGCTCTTCATGACGAAAATGATCTGCAGCTATTCGCCAGAGGAAATCCTGATTCATCTGCTCAATAAATTAAACGATGAAAACAAACTCATCTGTGGGGAATGTCATCGATTGATGTTGACCAGGCAACAATTGGCAAATATGACCGGGTTAAGGGTGGAAACCATAATCCGAGCCATGAAAAACCTTGAAAAAGAGGAAAAACTTTCCATTATCAAAGGAAAGGTATTTATCCCGACTTATTGCACTGGAAAGGTCGAAGGTTAATTAGCTTAGAAAAAAGGAATGTCAGCAACACTCAAATTTAATTCTGCAAAAGATTGGACTCTACTAACCATGTTCAGTTTTCTGATCGTGGGAATCTATGGTCTATTGATGCGCCTTAAATTTCTCTTTCCCCTACCCTTCCTGGATCAAAAAAACCTGATGCATGCACATTCGCACTTTGCATTTTCGGGATGGGTGTCTCAAGCGATCATGATTTTCTTGATCTTGATCGTTACTGGAAATAACATGGAAAAGAGCTTTCCCAAAATTTATAGGAATATCCTATCAGCCAATTTCCTGGCATCCTTGGGCATGCTGATCTCATTTACCATTACGGGTTATGCCTTTCTCTCTATTACATTCTCATCCTTGGTCGTGTTGGTCTCCTATTGGTTTGCGATCGTTCTCTGGAAAGACCTCAATAAATCCTCTGTTCCAAAAGCGATATTGATCTTGATCAAAGCCGCAGTAATATATAATGTTCTCTCATCGATTGGCACATTTGCCTTGGTTTACCTGAAGGTAACCCATCAATTGGATCCATTGAAACAATTGGCCTCTGTCTACTTCTATCTGCATTTCCAATACAATGGCTGGTTTTTCTTTGGCTGTTTTGGTTTGTTGAACCATTGGATTTTCAAAAAATTTGGCCAGAGTATCATTAGCCCGAGGTTCTCATGGCTGTATATCTCAACAGTTGTTCCTGCTTATTTTCTGTCTGTACTCTGGTGGAAAGGATTCCCTAATTGGCTTTATGGATTATTGCTGCTAACCGTTTTGGTACAAATTTTCCTATGGGCAAAATTCCTTATCAAATTCTTTGCTGCCAAAAAGAAAACGGATGCATTACAGTTAAGTAAAGTTGTCTTTATCTTATGGTCCTGTGTGGCCTTAGCGGTCTGCATCAAATTGATCCTGCAAGCGATCTCCATTATTCCGGCCTTAAGCCAATTGGTCTATGGCTTTAGACCGATCGTTATTGCCTACCTACATTTGGTATTATTAGTAATTATTTCCTTATTTTTATTGGGCTACGCCTTCAACAGTCAGGCTCTAAAAATGAATAAGGGTATTGGAATTGGGGTCTATGGCTTATTGCTCGGGATATTCCTCAATGAATTTGTGCTAATGATCCAAGGAATCGGAGGTCTTATGCGTCATAGCTTCCAAAGAACCCACGAAACCCTAGGGATTGCAGCAATCATAATAGTTATCAGCATCTGCCTGATTATACATAAGCAGATTTTCGGTTCTCCAAAAGGAGAATCACTGGAGAAATCAGAATAAGAGCAAAAGCACTTATTTCAGGATAATATTTTAGCTATTCCAATCAAGTGGTTTCCCCGTATCTAAGTTTACTCTCATTCGAGACACATTCCGAATTTTCCGAATATGCCTCGAATAAGACTAAAGCTATACTCGAAACAAATGGTCGAATTTGAAAGAATTTGGAGCTAAAATAGTCAGCTACAAAAGGTCATTTTACTTAATGGAAATGGATAAAATAAAATTAAATTTACCAGTAGAAATGAGAAAAAGATATGGAAAACAAGAATTATCCTGTGCTTTTGGTTGCCGATAAGCTTCAATTGGAAAATGTCTCAAAATATAAGACCGAGAAAGAACAATTCGAACAATTAGCCAATCATATAGATGAACTGGTTTCCACAAATTTCAATAAGGTGATCAGTATCCTTTATCGAATCGATGTCTCCGAAGAAAAAGCTAGACGGGCATTGGCCGAAGAAGCAGGCATTAGGTCCCCCGGACATACTCTAGCCCGACTATTGATCGAGCGAGAATCCGAAAAAATCAAGTATAGGGAAATGTACAAGAAAAGATAAGGTTACACCCTATTTAACTTATATGGAAAAACCTTTCCAGATGCCCATTGCGCCACATATAAATTATCATCATCATCCACACAGACATCGTGGGGATGAACAAATATCTTGTCTTGTTGCTGCATAGTCTTTAAGGTTCCATCTTGGTAAACAGGTTCTGTACCCCCTATATTGCTGACCACCTTATTGTTTTTGTCCAGGATGGTAACAAAGCCCGAACCTGCAACATCCATATTTGGAGACCTTAAAACTGCCGCATAAACATGGTTCCCTTTGATCACAGGTCTACACACACATTCTCCTGGCAGCTGGATAATCTCCAACAATTTCCCTGCAGTATCAAATCTTTTAAAGCAGTTCCTCGTTCGGTCTGTAATCAAAAGGCTTTTTTTACCTTTTCTTTTGTCAAAGGCAATTCCATGCGCATTATCAAGAAATTGATCTCCTTCTCCTCGACCGCCAAAATGATTGATCAATTTACCTTTACTGTCATAGTGTAGGATATGTTGAGCGCCATAGCCATCGGCAATATAGATGTCGCCATTATCATCGATTGCAGTTTCCGTAGGTACAAATTCCTCTTTTTTATGGTAAAGCCCAATTCCTAGAGGAGCATCAATGGTCAGGAGGACCTTTCCTGAAAGGCTGGTTTTATAGACCTGATGTTTATCGGTATCGGTAATATATAGGTAATCAGTTCCATTTTCATTATGCAAGGTCAGGCCATGACCTCCGGGGAAGTCATTTCCCCAACTTTCCAATACTTTACCGTCCTTATTGAAGACAATGACGTTATTCTTTGTTTCATTGGTCAGCAAGATGATCCTACCCTTTTTATCCTGTACCATTTCATGGCAATCATTAACCGTTAATTTCGGGTTATGTTTAGTTGCCCAAGCCGTATCCAGACTATACTTCATGCTATTATGACCATAAACGATGTTTTTCGGTTTGGAAAACAAGTCTTTCATGATCAACAAACTCCCTGTTAGGACAGTAGATTTTTGGATAAATGCTTTTCTATTCATGATGTAGATTTATAGGTTAAATACCAGTTATTTTAATATGATTTCATCCACAAATAACCAAGGTGGGTTACCATCTCCGGGAAAACCTTGTGGAATTTTAGGATAGTGCTTTGTTTTCAGTCGAATAAAACTGATTTTCTGATTAGGGATTGCACAGGCAATCATTCGTTTATATCGCATTTTATCCACTTTATCCAGGTCCAATTTGACTTTGTTCAAGAGTTTGAGGTTCAGGGAGTCAGTTCCACCCCAGATTTCAATATATTCAGGTGGATAGATATGTTCATTATACGACTGTTTAATGCTGAGAGCGAGGGTATCGAGTGAAATTGCTTCACCGAAGCTCATCGTCGTAGAAAGGTCATTCCCCTGAAATCCTAACCACTTACCATCTGCATTGTTATTGCCTCCACTTTCCAGATCAAAGAAGCTTTGTTCCTTTCTTGCTTTATATTGTTGACTAGGTTTAGTTTCTAACACGATGGTCTTAGGACTAAACGAAGTTGCATAGAAACGTTGCTGGGTTTCATTGCTAGGCAACCAACCCTCTTTCACTGCCTTGACACGTAAATTAGCATCCTTGTTCAGCAGGATAGGTTCCTTATAGATCTTGGCCGTTGAAGAATCCGGATTCGTACCATCCAAGGTATATCTCAATTGCACACCCGTAATAGGATGACTTAGTGAAACTGTCATCTCTTTCTGGAAAAAGCTCCGATTAGGATTTATTCTTACCGGTGTCAGGGCCAATTTTTGGGAATCATCAGATTTCGATCCCGCATCTATTTTCAGGGTTGGAAAATCCTTTCTTATCGCATCTAGATCCGTAGGTTTTAATGCAGTGTTCCAAACGAAAATTTTCCTCATATTTGGCAGATTTGCCAAAGATTTGATTCCTTCTATGCTAATGCCAGTGCCAATGAGGCTGATACTTTTAAGGTTTTCATGATCCTTAAGCAATGCCAGGTCTTCGTTGCTTACCTTACTGTTGTTCAGGTTCAGGATCCTCAGGTTCTTAAATTTATTGAGTGTTTGGATGTCGGCCTTTTTAATCGGCATGGAACTCAAGTTTATGGAGACCACCTGCTCGGCAATGGAGGATAATTCAGAAAGCGATTTATCCGTAAAAAAGTCCTTGCCATAAAAGTTTACATCCAAGGCTGGAGAGCCAGCATCCAAGGGGTTGATGATCCTGTAGGGTGTGTTTAGTTTCTTTACTTCAGCTTCATCTGCTGCAGCGAAATCATAGGTTTCTGCTCCAGCAAAACCATAGACAGACTTGACAGCCTGAAAGAGGGTATCCTGAACGGCGAAGGCAGAAAGCGGAAGATCAAATTTACCACCGCTCTGTATCCAAGCTCGTAAAAGAGATACCTCATCGATACTCAATTGAGGTTTCCCTTTAGGAGGCATCTTATGTTTATGTTCAATATCCAGGAGGATACGTTCGATCATTAAACTGGTCAATGCGTTACCCGCAGTAAAGACCTTTCCATTCTCGCCACCTTTCAAGATTGATGTACTATCAGATAGGACAAGTCCGCCCTTAGGTTTACTTGAATTATGGCAGCCTACGCATTTTGCCTGAAGGATAGGCATAACTGCATCTTCAAAAACAATAGCGGTTTCAGCATCCAATTCCTTTGATTTCTTTTCCATGATGGGCGACATGATAAAATCCTCACCATGGGTAAGGGATGCACCAAAATGCCCAACAAGAAGCAACAGAATGATGGAAATATTCATGCCAAGGGCAAAGACTTTCTGGTATTTGCCACTGGAGTTGAATCGGATAAAAGCCAGTAAGGCAAGTGTCAATAGGGATAGGCCAACTCCGGTATATTTATGTATTTCATAGGTCCTTCCTTCAAATCCCCCTTCCTTAGAAAGTAACAGCCCCATGATGACCGTGATCGCAGTCAGTAAGGCACTGATGAACAACAGGGAGTTGAGGATAGATTGAAGCGTTGGTACTTCTTTTTCAAGGCGAGACCTAAAAAGATAGAGGATCCAGCAGATGACCAAGAGCACAATAGGAAAATGCAGCAACAAGGGGTGCATTCGGCCTACAACCTGTAAATAAGCGGGGATCTGAATGCTGTTTTCAAACAGTAAGAAAAAAATGATAAAGCTGTTGAGGCCTATCAATATATTGAAGTGCAAATTTTTGATTGTCATTTAGCTTCCCTGTTTATGCTAAAATATCTTTGACTACATTACCTGCGACATCGGTCAATCGGTATCTCCTTCCCAAATGCTTATAGGTTAGTTTTTCATGATCTAAACCCAGTGTATGCAGAATGGTAGCATGGAAATCATGTACATGAACAGGGTTTTTGACAATATTATAGCCCAGTTCATCCGTCTCGCCATAGACCATGCCCGGTTTGATACCGCCACCTGCCATCCAAACGCTGAAGCAGCGCGGGTGATGGTCACGGCCATAATTATCCACGGTCAGTCCACCTTGGCAATAGTTTGTTCTACCAAATTCTCCGCCCCATATCACTAGGGTTTCATCCAACAGACCTCTTTGTTTAAGATCGGAAACCAATGCTGCGGAAGCCTGATCCACATCTTTTGCTTGCATGGCCATTTCATTTGGGAGACCACCATGTTGGTCCCAGCCTTGATGGTAGAGTTGCACGAAACGCACTCCATTTTCTGAAAGTTTTCTGGCAAGCAGACAATTTGCCGCATAGGTACCAGGGACCAAGCACTCAGGACCATACATTTTTATGATATGGTCAGGTTCTTTGGACAGGTCAGTTACTTCCGGTACGGAGGTCTGCATTCTATATGCCATTTCATATTGTTGGACTTTTGCCGTAATCTCGGGATCCTTGAACGTTTCAAATTGCATGCTGTTCAATTCGGCGAGCTTATCCAAAAGTTTCCTACGGCTCATCTTATCGGTTCCTTCAGGGTTATTAAGATAGAGAACCGGATCAGGACCACCCATAAATTGCACCCCTTGATGGACAGAATCCAGGAATCCGTTGGTCCAAAGTTTAGAATAGACTCCTTGACCATTTCCTTTTCCCTTAGAAACTAGGACGCAGAAGCCCGGTAAATTTTGGTTTTCACTTCCTAGTCCATAACTCAACCAAGCACCCATACTCGCACGGCTACCCTGTTGAGATCCCGTTTGGAAGAAAGTGATGGCGGGATCATGGTTAATGGCATCTGTATGCATAGATTTGATGATACATAGATCATCCACGATCTTTGCCATGTGCGGAAATAAACTGCTTACCCAAGCTCGACTTTGTCCATATTGAGCAAAATCAAAATATGAACCCACCAGTGGAAAAGTAGCTTGACCTGCTGTCATACCGGTCAATCTTTGTCCGCCACGGATTGATTCTGGCAAGTCTTGACCGATCATCTCCCTAAGCTTTGGTTTATGGTCGAAGGATTCCAATTGGGATACGCCACCAGATTGGAAAAGGTAAATGACCCGTTTTGCTTTAGGAGCAAAATGAGGCAAAGCTCTTTCAAAGGCTTCTTGGCTACCAGGTTTGCCCGAAAACAAGTCTGGAATCAATAAAGACCCTAAGGCTATACTTCCAATCCCTATGCTTAAACTAGATAAAAATTGCCTGCGGTTTTGGAACAGCTGAGCTTCTTTTACTTCTTTATCTAAGTTATTATCTATCTTTTTTCTCATGATTATCCATATTGTATTTCCCTAGACCCTATCCTTTATTCAGTGTTTCTTCCAGATTATAAATCGCATGCACCACCGACATCAATGCGGCTAATTTCTCTTTTGGAAGAGAGCTGTCCTGCGGTGCCTCACCCACATTTAAGAAGGAGGCAGCATCTTTTTTGTTTTGAGTAAACCGAGTAAGTTCATCTTGATAATAGGAACCTAACAACTCCAATTCTTTATCCGTGGGTTCTCGACAGAGTACCCGTTTAAAAACTTTATTGATATAGTCATTCTGTTTAAGATTTGGCTGATCGGCCATCAGGTTTGTCGAGTAGATCCTAGACGCCTCCAGTATAGCCGGATCGTTCATCATGACCAAGGCTTGCAATGGTGTATTGGTCCTTTGTCTTTGGACTTCACAGGCATCTCGGTTACTGGCATCAAAAATCAACATATTGGGAGGCGGCAGCGTCAATTTAAAGAAGACATACATTCCTCGACGGTATAAGTCCTGACCGTGATCCTGTACATATTGCGCCAAAGCTCCCCGCCCCGAACTACTGACTTCCCAAATTCCTTCGGGTTGATAAGGTTTGATACTGGGCCCACCTATTTTCCGGTTCAATAATCCGCTGGTCGCCAAGACTTGATCCCGAATCATCTGCGCCGGCAATCGCAACCTTTTCGCCCGAGCCAGGAAGATATTATCAGGATCTTTTTCTAAGTGTTTTTGTTCTATGACAGAAGACTGCTTATAGGTGGCCGTACTGACCAGTTGCTTGATAAGCCGTTTGATGTTCCATCCATTTTGCTGGAAGTCAACTGCCAACCAGTCCAGAAGTTCAGGGTGACTAGGAAGGTCACCTTGATTGCCAAAATCAGCAACGGAAGCGACCAGGCCACGTCCGAAAATGAGTGCCCACATTTGGTTTACAAACACCCTAGAGGTCAATGGATTTTTATCACTGAAGGTCCATTGGGCCAATCCCAATCTATTGGATGCGTACTTGGTGCTATCAAAAGGCAAAACAGCTTCAGGCGTCTGCGGATAGACACGTACAGTCGGGGCATCATAAACCCCTCTATCCAGAATAAAGGTAGGTCGGATGCTATCCCTTTCGCCCATGACCGATACCGTGACCTCTCCATCATCAGCATTTTGATTGATGAAACTCAGGATTCCCTTGATATCTTCTTGGGTTACGGTCAGCCTTGGAGTTTTTGATGGTCCTGAATTCACTAATCCTTCTAAACCTTTTTCCAAAGAATTATTGAAGAAGGCGTACATGCCATAATAGTTCTTTTGGGTAAAAGGGTCATACTTATGGTCGTGGCATTGTGCACACTCCATGGTAATTCCTAAAATACCTTTAGCATAGGTATTGGTTTTATCCAGTCCATAGGCAACGCGATATTCCTCTTCCACCACTCCACCTTCTTCCGTGATTTTATGGTTTCTATTGAAAGCTGTCGCTAAAATCTGCTCTTTATTAGGATTGGGGAGTAAATCTCCAGCCAATTGCCAAGTGACAAACTGATTGTAGGGCATGTTTTCATTAAAAGCATGGATAACCCAATCCCGCCAAGGCCATTGTGTCCTGATATCATCATCTTGGTAGCCATAGGAGTCAGCGTAACGAGCGACATCCATCCAGTGCAAGGCCATTTGTTCACCAAATGCGGGACTTGCCATGAGTTCGTCCACTAATTTTTCATAGGCTTGGGGTGAATCGTCATTTAAGAAACGTTCCATGACTTTCTCATCAGGCGGCAATCCTGTTAAATCCAGGCTTACCCTGCGCAGGAGCCTATTTTTATCGGCTTCAGGATTAGGTTTGAACCCAGCTTTGGACATTTTGTCAAGAACAAAATTATCGATCTCATTATTCCCCCATTTAATTTTTTCCTGTTGGGGCACTTCAGGTTTTTTAGGTGCCGTAAAAGCCCAATGCGGTTTATAAACTGCTCCTTGTTCAATCCAACGTTCGATAAGGTCAATTTCAAAATTGCTCAAGGGCAGATTTGAAGCAGTAGGTGGCATCTTTATGGACTCGTCATCCGATGTGATACGCAGAAAAGCTTCACTGATATGGGGTTTACCGGGAACCACAGCATGCTTATCAGGACTTTCAGCCAAAGCTTTGTAGGCCCCTTCTTCGGTGTCCAATCTTAAGCCAGCTTCTCGGGTATTATTGTCCGGACCGTGGCAAGCAAAGCATTTATCAGAAAGGATCGGTTTTATATCATAGTTGTAGTCAACATATTTTGGCAGGACAAAGTTTCCGGCATCTGAACTTCCTGATCCAGTACCTGGACGGCACATGGGCAAGAGAAAGATCAGCAATCCAAACACTGAAAAAACAGCGGCAATGCTAAGTGATTTCTTTGAAACAGGATTTTTTCTACACATCATAATTTATGTTAAGTCAAATTATTACCAAAAACCATTAGCCCATTCTCTATTCCACTTCATTATGGAAAAAGATGTTCTATTGTCCGAATCAAACACAATCAAATGATTGCATATGATGATAGCTTTTGTTTTGGAGCCAAAGCTCCCGTTGAGGGTGTAGTATAAGGTTTAAGTCTCTTCTGAGCGACATGAATGATTTCCACATACTCAGAATCAACTGGTTATTGGATTTAAGTTAGTATTAATTTTTAATAAAAGGAAAGTTAAAATGGATTGAAGGAAAAAATCTAGGTAATTATTACGTTACAAGCAGAAAGCTTGGAGATAGCTATTTTCTGCTTGATGGTGCCGAAAGTATATAAGTAACCATAGCTTCAGCATCTGGAACGGATAATTTAGGATGTGCTTTCATCGCTACATGTCCCCAAGCACCTGAGCCTCCATGTATAATCCGTTGGGCCAAGATCTTAATAAAAACCTGTTGCCGAGGATAACGAAGGTTAATATCCTGAAAAGATGGCCCCAACACTTTTTTATTTTCCTTATGGCAGGTATAACAATCTGAATAGGACAGCAACACCTCCCCTTTTTGTACAGTGGTAGAATCTACCCTCTCATCTTCCCCAGCAATGGCACGAATGTATTGCGCACGCAAATTGGTAGAATCAACAAGCTTTTCCCGCTTATTCTTTTCGATCCTTTCCTGACAAGAACAGCAAAGGATCGAAAAGACCAGAACATTGATGATATTTTTTATTGAACCGTTCATTTTTTATCAGGTAAAGCAAAGGCTACGTAAGCATCTCCTTTTTTTCCTCCCCATTTTGAACCCCCGCAGGCTATCACAACAAATTGCTTTCCATTGACCACATAGGTTGCAGGGGTAGCAACGCCAGGTGCAGGCAGCTCTGTTTCGAATAGAATTTTGCCGTTTGCTTTATTGATTGCCCTGAACTTCCCATCGGAACTTGCTGCAATAAACAACAGTCCTCCTGAGGTAATGACAGAGCCGCCATAGTTTTCTCTACCTGTTGTTGGAATTCCTTTTTTCTTCAATTCTTCAAACTCTCCGAACGGGATTTTCCAGACATACTCGCCTGTATTCAGATCGATGGCATTAAGGGTTCCCCAAGGTGGATTGACAGCTGGGTATCCTTCTTTGGTCAGAAACTTATTGTAACCAGTAAAGGAATAATCTGGACTATCATTATCCTCGTTGGAAGAAGTGGCGAGCGTTTCAGGTTTGCCTGCATATAATTCCTCTTTTTTACCATCCATTTCTAGGACTAGGGATGCGATTGCATTTTTTTCTGCCAAGCTCATATGATTAAAAGGAGGCATCATTCGTCTGCCTGTTGACAGCAGCTCATTAAACTTGATGAGGTTATATTTTTTATTGACAGCAATCAGTGATGGGTAATCTCCTCCACCTAATCTTTCCGGTCCATGACAGGACATGCAATGTTTTTTGTAGAGGATAGCACCCGCTTCAAGGTTAGTTTTTTGGGTATTTGAGGTCTTTTCCAATTTAACAAGATTCAGCACCCAGGTCATTTCATTTGAATTGACATAGAGAATACCTGTTTCAGGATCGAAAGAAGGTCCGCCCCACTCTCCACCACCGTCGTAACCGGGGAAGATCACCGTTCCATTGATGGATGGTGGTGTGTAGATACCATGAGAATTATATTGTGCATATCTTTTCTTAATATCCTCGTAAGAGTCTGCTGAAACCAAGGAGTTGAGATCCTTTTCTGTCATCCCTTGCCTAGCAAACGGGGCTGGTTTTACAGGGAAAGGTTGAGTTGGGGAAAGCACCTCACCTTCAACAGCACCTAAAGTTGGTACAGGGCGCTCTTCTATGGGATAAATTGGGGTACCCGTTTCACGGTCGAGAATAAAAACCAACCCTGTTTTAGTGGTTTGAACAAGAGCATCGATTTTTTGCCCCCCTTTATTTAGGGTGACCAAAATCGGGGCACTTGAAGGGTCCATGTCCCATACATCATGGTGCACGGTCTGGAAATGCCATTTCCTTTTTCCGGTTTCGGCATCTAAAGCCAAAATACAGTTTCCAAACAAGCCATCTCCCAAACGTTTGCCCCCATAGAAATCATTGGTTGGATTTCCTATTCCCGCGAAAACCAAGCCTCGTTTTTCATCCAAACTAAAGCCAGACCAAGCATTTGCTGATCCTTTAGTTTTATAGGCCGTACTGTCTTCCCAAGTATCAAATCCAAATTCTCCGGGATGGGGAATGGTATGGAAAATCCATTTCTGTTCTCCTGTTTTGACATCAAAAGCACGTATATGGCCAGGTGTTTCCTCATCAACTTGTCCACTGACGATAAAGAGGTCTTTATAGACGATAACCGGGGAGGTGGGAGTCATATTGGATTTCTTTTCATCGCGCCCTAATCCTTTCCTCAGGTCGATTCCACCTTGATCGCCAAAGGATTTTATTAATGATCCTGAAAGTGCATCTACAGCATAGACAAATGGCCCTACGGTATAGATAATTCTTTTGTCTGTTGCACTTGACCAATAGGTTACCCCTCGATTCATATTCTCGCTATTACGGACCCATTTTCCTGTTATCAATGAGTCCCGTGGGTCAAAAACCCAGATTTGCTTACCTGTTCCAGCCTCAAGGGCAAATAGTTTCATCTTTGGAGAGACACCATATAGCACATTATCGACGATAATCGGATTCGTTTCGATAGGACTGAATTTAAGGCTGTCAGCGCCTTCAGAATGATAGATCCATGCGACCTCTAAATCCTTCACATTTTGGGTATCGATTTGATTTAGATCGGCGTATTTAATGTTTTCCTTTGAGCCACCTGTTACTTCCCAAGCTTTGTATGGTTTGGAGGAGTTACCGGCATCCTTACAGCAAGAAAATAGTACGAGGATGAAGGCTGCAACTAAACAGAAAATCATCTTTGTAAAAGGAAGATCATTAGGTCTAACATTCATGGTTATTAACGCGAGATTTAGGTTACCCTAATTTAATAAATAATTTAAAGGAAAACAGAAAAGAAAGTCGTTGACCTTTATTTAACCAATTATAACAGGATTTTAATAATTGAGGTGCAGAAAGGGCGTATTTTGAGCAAACAGGAAAGTTTTAAACATAAGCAAGAAAATACCACATCAATTGAATTTTAATAATTTTAATTAAATTTTGTATTTTGGCTATACAGCAATTTGGTTCACAAGACGAAAATGCCAAATTTAGATTAGTGGAAAAAAAGTATATGGAATTTTATAAGGATGAACCAAGCACGCTCCTGGCAGTAGATTGTATCATTTTTGGGTTTGATGGTGAATCTTTACAAATCCTATTGATCAAGAGAGGCTTTGAACCTGAAATCAACAATTGGAGTTTAATGGGTGGATTTGTACAGCCTGATGAGAGTCCTGATGAGGCTGCATCAAGGATTTTGTACAAGTTGACGGGATTGGAAGATGTATATATGGAACAATCTGCCGTTTTTGGAAAACCCAATCGAGAAAAACATGGCCGTGTGGTGAGTATTACCTACTTTGCATTAATAGATAGCAAGGAATACCAACATATCCTTTCTGAAGAATTCAAAGCGAAATGGTTCCCTATCGACGATTATCCAACCCTGATCTTTGACCATGTGGAAATGATCAATACTGCAAAAAGGTTGTTGCGGAGCAAGGCAGCCCTATACCCTATCCTGTTTGAACTTTTACCTGAAAAATTCACCTTACCACAGATATCCAGCCTTTATGAGGCTGTTTATGATATCGTGATCGATAAAAGGAATTTCAACAGAAAGTTACTTTCATCAAACCTGTTGATTAAATTAAATGAAAAGGACAAGGAGAATTCTAAAAAAGGGGCCTTTTATTATGTGTTGAATAAGGATATCTATAAGGATCAGATCATGTCCTTCTTGCGGTACCTGCCAAGCTGGTCGGCGCAAGATATGGGGATATAGTGCTGATATCGTTTAATCTAATATCATCACAAACCCTCCATTAGGCCTGACCGTTATGGATTTTTGATCTTTTACATCAAACTCTTGTGTGCTAAATTCGGCAATGTTATTGCCATCCGTTATAAGTTTTACCATCCCCTTTGTTGCCAATCCAGAAAGGTTTATAGTCATTTTTTTCTCCATGTTTTCACCGTTTATTCCGGCCATATACCACTTATTTCCAGACTTCCTAGCAATCACGACTTCTTTGCCAGGATAACCCTGGATAAATTTGACATCGTCCCAATTTGAAGGCAGATCACGTAGGAACTGCTTAATATATTCTGGTACATGAGCCATACCTTCGGGAGATTCCGCATAATGCTGGATTCCGGACAAAAATAAAATAGAGGTTGCCAGTTCGAAAGCTGAGGTAGTTTTTCTCTTGACATTAGCATTCACCTTAAAGAGGTTCATAGGGGTATAATCCATTGGATCGAATACATTTCTGGTAAACGGCAATGTGGCACAAATCTCGGCTTGTCTATCGGCATCTTCCTGGGTAAATGTTACGGTCTCAAATCCCCGCACAGCCTCAACTGTCATCAGATGGGGATACATTTTTGACCATCCTCGTGGCAAAGTAGCACCATGGAAATTCACTAGAAGTTTATAGTCTGCGGCATCACGAAGGATTTCATGGTAGTATGCAATCACGGACTTACCATCGCCCCCAAAAAAATCAATTTTCACACCTTTGATCCCCATTTCATGAAGTTTGGCAAATTCCTTTCTACGCGATTCCGAGGTTAACAGCTTGTTTTTAGGGGTATAGCCGACGGTATTCCAATCTCCTGCAGAATTATACCATAGGATCAAACTCACTTTCTTCTCTTTCGCATAATCGGCTAACTCTTGGATCTTTTCATAACCTATATTCCTATCCCAGTTTACATCGATCAAACAATATTGCCAATTCATGTCGGCAGCAAAATCTATATATTTCTTCTGCTCATCAAATATGATGTACTCGTCTTTGCTATTGATCCAACTCCAAGAAGCCTTTCCAGGCTTTATAAAGCTCTGGTCTATCTGTATGGCTGGATCAAGGATATCCAGGCCCAAGGTTGATTCTACTAGGGTACCTAAAGTTCCTATAGCGATTACACGCCAAGGACTCTGGAAATCACCCTCCACTACAGTTTCCAATTCTTTATTCATGATAGTTTCCTTAATCCCTGCATAGGCTATCTTGTATTCTGCATTTTCAGATTCGGTATCCAACCTGCTGGCAGCATGATTTGCCTCCAAGCCAGATTCGGAGATTAGGGCATAGGTTTCTCCAACTTTAAATAATGCTGGATAAACCCAACCTGTACGGGTTGACTCAACTGTACCGACTTTAATTTCCTGATAATAATGTTCCTCATAAGAGGGATTTGTCTGTTCCCATCCAGACTTTGCAATGGCCATGGGCTGTAACCATGCAATGGTAGTCTTTGGAAACTTAAAGGAACTTGTTTCTGATTTCAGCAACCTTTTTTCATGATCTATCTGGGGGATTTCGTAACGAAATACCACACCATCATTGGAAACTTGAAAACGGATATTGAACTTATGTTTTTGTTTATTAATATAACTGAACAATTGCTCATTTGCTTGATACTTATTAATTCTTCTTTTGGCATTTAAGCTCTCATAAGATTTATTAACTGTATTTACTTTGGATCTATTGACCAGGGATAAACCAGAAGAAAATGATTCATCGCCTACCATCAATCCCAATTTCGAACTTTCCAGAACCACCACATCTTCAAATTTAACTGCATAGGAAGGTTCTCCCATTTCATTCAATTGTACATCGACCTTGATCTTTCCATTTGGGCTTTCGAGCTGTGCATGTGCTTGGCCAATACTTAATGCAACGATGAGCAGAAAGAATCCCTGCATGCAGAATTTGGAATTTGAGAATAAGGTCAAGATCATGATTCTATTAATTTATTACCAAAACTTAACATACAATGCTCCTACAAGGAGAATCGTAATAACCACCATAACTGTTACTGAAGGCTCCAGCTTGAACATTCTTCTGTCCAATTCTAAGCCTTTAGGATTAATTTTAGGTCCCAATAAACTGATGGAAACCATCACGATCATGGTAAACAAAAATGCAAGGCCCATACAGATCTGGAATGGGATTTCATAGTTGCCTTGTGCGTTAGGATATGCAGTATAAAGGAAGGTTTCATGGCCGAACCATGCCGGTGCATAGTTATTGAAAACGACCGACAGCACAAATCCGGTAATCAAACCTGCAATGGCTGCAGCCCCTGTTGTTCTCTTCCAGAACATGCCCAATAAGAACATGGCAAACACTCCTGGAGAGATAAAACCGGTATATTTCTGGATAAAGGTAAAACCACCGGCTCCGCCAATTCCCAATAGATCATCCCAGGTAAATAACAATGAAACTATGATGGACAGCACAATGGTAATCTTACCCACTCGAATCAATTTCTTCTCCGAGGCATTCTTATCCATGTATTTATTGTAAATATCCATGGTAAAGATGGTCGCTATACTATTTGCCTTTCCTGCTAAAGAAGCTACTATGGCTGCAGTGAGGGCAGCTAAGGAAAACCCTTTCATGCCGTTTGGAAGGAATCCTAAGATTGCTGAGTAGGCATTATCAGGATTGAAATTTCCTCCTGGAGCCATTTCTTCTTGCAATGCACCGTTTTTATAGAGTACATAAGCAGCGATCCCTGGAAGCATGACGATGATAGGCATCAATAACTTTAAGAATCCGGCAAATAGGATACCTGTCCTAGCTGTCTTCAAATCGGCTCCTAAAGCACGCTGGGTGATATATTGGTTACACCCCCAATAATTTAAATTGACAATCCAGATTCCCGCAAGATACATCCCTATACCGGGAAGCATGAGGTATTTATTGATCTCTTCCTGCGTACTCTGTTCTGTAGGTTTATCCACTATCAGGTTAAAATGCTTGGGAGAATCCACCATCAATTGTTTAAAGCCTGCCAGCGCATCTTTCCCTAATCCGAAATGATCAGAAACGAGTGTCAATGCCACATAAGTGGTTGCCAAACCTCCAATAATCAAAACCACAACTTGTATTACATCCGTAAATCCAATAACCTTCATTCCCCCAAGGGTAATAATCACGGAGAAAACCGCGAGGGCGAGCATGATAATATGGAAGTTCTCACCACCGCCTAAATTACTGATGGCCAATGCCCCTAAGTATAGAATGGAGGTCAGATTGACAAATACATAAAGGAACAACCAAAAAATGGCCATAATAAGGGCCGTTGTTTCGTTATACCGCTGCTTCAGGAACTGAGGCATGGTAAATATTTTGTTCTTGAGATAGACGGGAATAAACCAAACCGCAACGATAATCAGAGCTATGGCCGCAATCCATTCATAAGCGGCAACAGCGATACCTACAGTAAAGCCGTTACCACTCATTCCAATAAATTGCTCAGCAGAGATGTTGGAGGCAATCAAGCTGGCTCCAATCGCCCACCAGGTCAAGGATCCTTCTGCCAAGAAATAATCCTTACTGCTCTCACTTGCAGATTTCTGCCTTCTATAAATCCAATATCCATAACCTGAGACTACGATAAAGTAAATCAAGAATATGACGTAGTCAATTGTTGCGAATTTTTCCATGATTGTAGGGTTTATTATTGGTTATTGTTGCTTATTGAAGTTTGAAGAAAGCTTCACTCCATTTTAGGTTATTCTCAAAATCTTTGAGATTTGTGGATTCATCTATGACGATTAATTCTAATCCAGCGATTCTTGCAAAATCAGCTAAGTATTCGGTGGTTAAATTTTGGCTGTAAACGGTATGATGCGCCCCACCCGCATATATCCAGGCTGTACAGGCAGTTTTCATGTCTGGTTCTGGTTGCCAAAGTACCCTTGCTACAGGCAGCTTTGGAAGCTTTTCCTTGACTTCAACCCCTTTTACGGTATTCACCACCAATCTAAAACGGTCGCCCATATCCACTAAAGCAGCATTCAAGGCTTTTCCTCCTTTAGAGTTAAATACTAACCTTGCTGGATCGGATTTGCCGCCAATCCCTAGCGGATGAACTTCTAACCTTGGTTTTTCTGCTGCTAAAGAAGCATCTACTTCTAACATATGGGAACCAAGAACCATTTCATTCTTAGGGTCGAAATGGTAAGTATAATCTTCCATAAATGCATTTGCACCCTCATAGCCTGTTGCCATTACCTTGCACGCTCTTACTATGGCTGGAGTTTTCCAATCTCCTTCACCAGCGAAGCCATATCCGTCCTGCATCAAACGCTGTACTGCCAAACCAGGCAATTGCAACATACCATGCAGGTCTTCAAAAGTATCGGTGAAACCTTTATAATTTCCCTTTTCCAAGAATGATCTTAAACCAAGTTCAATTCTTGCAGCTTCAACAACTTGTTTTCTGTTTTTACCGTTTTCTAGGACATCCTCTGCAAGTACATAGGCTTGTTCGTATTCCCTCACAAGCTTATTTACCGCAGCTTCCGAAACCTGATCTATTTCAGCGACTAAATCTCCGATTCCATGGGTGTTTACAGAGAAACCGAATTTAATCTCTGCTTCAACCTTATCACCTTCAGTTACTGCCACATATCGCATATTATCTCCAAAACGAACAAATTTAGCTCCTTGCCAATCATGCCACGCTGCAGCTGCCCTGCACCAGACATTGATCTGCGAAATGACTTCTTCATCCTGCCAATGGCCTGTCACGACCTTTCTTCCGATTCGCATTCTTGACACAATAAATCCAAATTCCCGGTCGCCATGTGCACTTTGATTTAGGTTCATAAAGTCCATGTCTATGGCATCCCAAGGGATATCTCGGTTAAATTGGGTATGTAGATGCAAAAGTGGTTTTTGCATGGCCTGCAGGCCTCTTATCCACATTTTGGCAGGTGAAAACGTATGCATCCAGGTAATCAACCCAATACAGTTTTCAGCTGCATTTGCTGCTGAAATTGTAGCGAATATTTCTTCTGAATTTCTGACGATAGGCTTGAATATTACTTTTACTGGTATATTGGAATGATCATTAAAGTAGGCTGAGATTTCCTTAGAGTGATCTGCTGCTTGTTTTAATGTTTCTTCTCCGTACAGATCTTGACTTCCAGTGATGAACCAAACTTCTAAGTTTTTTAAGGTAGGCATGTATTTATTATTTGAGGTTTATTAATGATTTATTGTCCATAGTAAGCATCTTTACCATGCTTTCTTTCATAGTGCTTGTTGATTAAGGAATCCTTCATTCGATGTACATCAGGGTTAATCTGTTCGGTCAGGAAGGCCATCTTTGCCACATACTCCAATACGGCTGCATTGTAAACTGCCTTTTTACCGTCCTTTCCCCAACAAAAAGGGGCATGATTGCCAACCAACATCATTTCAACTTCCTTATAATCTAAATGACTGTCCCTAAAATGATCGATAATCTGATATCCTGTCTGATATTCATAATTCCCTTTGATCATCTCGTCCTGCATTGGAGGAGCACATGGGATGTCCTTGGTCAGATGGTCTGCATGGGTTGTACCATAGATAGGGATATCTCTGTTGCTCTGTGCCCAAGCCGTTCCATAGGTGGAATGCGTGTGTACAATGGCCCCTATCTCTTCCCATTCTTTATATAGGACTGCATGGGTTTTTGTATCGGAAGAAGGCCTCAGATTGCCTTCGATAATGTTCGAATCAAAGTCTACTATTACCATATCGGATGGTTTTAGGTCTTCATATGGCACCCCACTTGGTTTGATCGCAAAAACCTTATTTTCCCGGTCTACGACACTAACATTTCCAAATGTAAATAGAACTAAGCCTAGCTTGGGTAATTCCATGTTGGCATCGTATGCTTCTTGTTTAATTCTGTTATACATGGTAAAGGTTATTTTCTAGTAAATCAGCTAATTGGCTGTATTTCTTGTATCGTTCGGCATAGATTGGAGCAAGTTCTGGATTAGGCTGGTATTCCACATCGAACCCTTGTCCCATTTTTTCCATCGCCTCTTCAACTGTTTCATAAATACCGCCTACAACTGCTGCAAACATGGCAGCTCCCAATGCACAGGTTTGCTCAGATTTGTGGACTTTAATAGGCATATTGATGATATCAGCCATCATTTGCATCACGAAAGGAGATTTTTTCGCCACTCCCCCTAAAGCAATAATCCCCTTAACAGGAATTTGCTGATCAATAAAGCATTCCACAATTTTCTTAGCTCCAAAACAGGTCGACTCTACGACAGCACGGAACAATAAGATTACATCAGTTGATAGGTTCAGATCAAAAAAAGCTGATTTTAGATTTTGATTCGCATATGGTGTTCTTCTGCCATTCAGCCAATCAATTGCCATTGGCTGGGAAAGCTTGGGCTTAATAGCACTTGCTTTCTCACTCAGCATAGGGATGATCTTTTTTTCAGCTTGCATAACCTGTTCATGATCCTTGCCCAGTAATTCTATCAATGGCCACATCAAAAGATCCTTAAACCAGGCATAAGCGTCACCAAATGCTGATTGTCCAGCCTCAAGGCCTGTCATTTTAGGAATAACAGAACCATTAACCTGTCCACAAATGCCTTCTACGGTAAAATCGAGCTCGCCAGGGACAACCAAGATATCACAGGTCGAAGTTCCCATTACCTTACTTAGGAAATAAGGCTCTATTTCTCCACCTACGGCCCCCATATGGCAATCAAAAGCGCCTGCTCCAACACTGACATTGGTACTCAAACCTAGCTTTTCCGCCCATTCTGCCGATAGTTTCCCAACTGACTCTGATGAACAATAGGTTCCTGTTCCTAACTTCTCGACATGTCCTTTGAGAAGTGGGTCTAATCCCTCGAAAAACTCACTTGGCGGATACCCTTGATATTCCTCTGCCCATAAACCCTTATGACCTGCTGCACAGACTCCACGCTTAACCTCATCCGCTGAATTTCCTCCGGTCAACAAAAAAGGCACCCAATCACAATGTTCTATCCATGTATATGCTTGGTCACGAATTCTTTCATCAACACGGGAAATATGCAATATTTTGGACCAGAACCATTCCGAAGAATAAACGCCACCAACATATTTTAGGTAATTATTATCATACTTTTCTGCATGTGTATTTATTTCTTTTGCCTCTGCAACTGCGGTATGATCTTTCCAAAGGATAAACATTGCATTAGGATTCTCAGCAAATTCCGGCAGTAAGGAAAGTGGAACTCCCTCTTTATTGATGGCAATCGGAGTGGAACCCGTGGTATCAACTGAAATAGCAACTACTTGAGATGCCCGCTCAGGTCCTGCCAGTTCTATACATCTCTTTATCGTGGCGGTAATCCCCTCGATATAATCTAAGGGATGTTGTCGAAACTGATTCTTTTCAGCATCATTGTAAAGACCTTTGGCCCATCGCGGATAGTAAAACACATCGGAAGATACTTCCTCCCCATTATTAGCATTTACCAAAATAGAGCGTACGGAATCTGTACCAAAATCTATCCCTATGACATAATTTCCTCGCATTGTGTAATTCTGTTGGTGTTGTATTTGATAGTTTATAATTGTTCAAACCAGAGGGTTGAATCATGAAATTTTCACATTTCATAATGCAATATATTAAAAATATTTAATTAACGTCATTTTAACACTTATTTATTCAAAATATATTTTATCGCTAGGGAGTTTTTTCAAATTCTTAATTATTTATTTATTCGAGAGATAAAATAGCGCTTCATTAGTGTAGACCATACACTACAATTAAAACTTAATAGCTAGAATAAACCTTGAGGAAAGTCCAATAGCATTAAATTTGTACTCTCTACAATAGTCACCCAACTATTTGTTAGTGATAATAGAACACACACAGCTATTAAAAGAATAAAAATGAAAAAGGAATATAAGCAACCTAAGATTGAGGTTACTTTAATATATACTGAAGAAGGTATTGCGGCAGGATCAGCAAAAGTTTATCCAATGAATCAAAATGGATTTATGGAAGACCAATGGATCCAAGAAGATGATGACAATCGTAATATTGATTGGTAATCTCAGCTCAAAGAAAAGAATTGAATTCGATAGGAAGCGACATTGGTATGTCGCTTTTTTTATTTTCTAATATTTGCTACCCTAGCTTAAAAAGCTTGTTTGGTTTATTTGAAATGATTCGTTGATAACTTGGAACTCTTCCACCTAATAGGAAAACAAAAACTTTAGGTATCATTTTCATCAACACAAAGTAGATGAAGCTACATATGGCAACACATAAAATCGGAATGATCAAGTAGGCATAAAACCGGTCCCAGCCTTCCATAAATAAATGATGATTGAAGAAAAATCCTTTCAACCATTCTATGATATAAATTTCATGGAACACATAAATAAAAAAGGAAAGTGAGCTGAAGCCAGTCAATTTGTTCATGACCTCATAATTATCATTGAGATAGGCGAATAAATTGAACATGGAAATAACGCCGGCTAAAATAAACACTCTCAAAAAATATTCATGATAATCAGTCCCACTGGCCTTTAAGGAAAGATAAAGGAAAAGAAATGTCAAACCCATTGCTGGATATTTAACCTTGTCAAATAGCTTGAGCATATCTCTTTTTTCCAAAGAAAAGTAGGCTCCTAAACTAAAGAAAAATATAGCGGTCATGCTAAATCCAGGAACAGGGATCTCAATAAAAGCTAAATACAGAATGGCCAGGCCCATAATTCCATAAGCCCTGAAATACTTGATAAAATAAACTATCAGCGGGGAAATCAATACCATAACAATCAGATCTCGCAGGTACCATAATGGAAAATTTATCGGCACCTCCCAGAGATTATGGTAGAAACCAGCATTCATGAGAATCCCAAAATCATCATCAACGGGTTTACCTAACTTGATGAAAATAAAATTCTTAGAGAATATCGCGATTCCAGTAATGATATTCCAAATAATATAAGGACTAATTATCGTCCTAAACCTGCTTCTAAACTGCTTTTTATAGAAAGGAAGAACATTTCCTGAAAAGCTTTTGAAAAAGTAAAAGCCAGAAACCAGAAAATAGCATCTAACCGAAAACTTCGCAATATGATGGGAAAACATTTCCGAAACCAAGACATAAGTGTCATTGGCGGAAATATTGAACTTTATGGTAGGATATGCAAAAGGCGCCAAATGAGCAATAACCACCAGAAAGATCAAGGGCATTCTCATTGTGTCGATAACTTTCGACAGCTTTTCACTATTCATATTGAATAATTAACAATGTACAGTAAAAGAAAAAATCTTTAATAGTTAAATTTGGCGTATTAATAAGGGCGCATAAAGGATAAACCCCTCTGTGTGATTTTAATTCATTCCAAAAGTAATGCAATATTACACATAAAAACATGTCGCGTAATAGATCATTACCGAAAAAACATAGTGAATTATGGCAGGTTACTAAAATCCTAATTTGGATAACAAGCCCGGTTTTTTCCAAGTTTGTTTAAAATGCTCTGCAATGGCATCATGATCATCATAGGATAAAATATAATCTAATATTTTATGGGCTTCCTTGAGATATCCTTGTTGATAATTTACATGGGCTTTTGCCAATAGAACCTCCTCAGAAAGACTATCATAGGCCCACTGTTCCACCTTATAGATCTCTTGAAAACGATCGACCAATATATTCACTTGGCCAAGGTCATTTTGTTTGTCATATAACTTGATACCGTAACTCAGCCATATCACATATTCATTGCATTCCATAGCTTCTAGGCAAAAGGCATCATAATCACTGAACATCGCCGCCCCTTCCCTATATTGCCCAACTAGATAATGACTTTTGACAATCAAATAGATGGTTTTCGCCTTATCAAAGTCATTCAACAGAAAGGATTGTTTATTCTCCAGATAAAGTCTTGCCGATTTATTCACATGCTCATAATCCTCAAGTTCGTTATAGGCCTGCATCAAATTATATTGGGGATTCGCTTCATCGGGATACTTCTCAGCGATTGCTAAATAGTAGTCTCGCCTCTCTGATGCAGATTTATGTTCAAATTCATGGTACAAAATAGATTCAACGGTATTTTTGGCAGCTTCAAAATCCCTGAAATCAAAATCAGAAATATCTGGGTTCTCCAAATAATGCTCGTAAATCTGGAACAGGAGTTCCTCTGCCTCAGCTTTAATATCTGAGGACATTTCCAATTTATGGTTTACAATCACCCAGTCCGCTTTATGCTGTAGGTGCCTATAATACGATGCACTTTGCTCATCGTAAATACTGAAGTAATTTTCCAGGGCTTTCTGGGCTTTGGGATAATCTTCTTGTTTCAAAAGGGCATCAATAAGGGTGTGATTTAATTCTGGGAACTCAGAATGTTTAAACCCTTCCTCTGCCACCGAAACAGCCGCAGGATAGTTGCCTAATGCAGTATAAACGATTGCCAGGTTGTTACAGCACATTGCCCAGCAATGCTCATCACCATAAAAGTCACTTTCGAAGGCAAAATCTTCAAAATACTTTCTAAATGCATCAAAGGACTGCTGGTAAAGTTTTACATCCAATACTCTCAAGCCTTCCTTAATTGCATCTTCAGCCATATTTTTCAGAAAGTCATCCAAATTAACCCCTTCGTTATAGATATCCCTAGGTAAACTTGCAAACATCGGAACTTCCTGTTCAACCAAGCCCGTGGACAACAATTGAGACTCTACCATCCTCCTCCAAGTGGTCACATCAGGATGAATACTCACCCCTTTCTTCAAAATAGAATAGGCATCATCAAAATTGCCCATCTCATATAAATAAGTGCCAACGAAATGATTTGCAGCAAAGTTATTCGGATATTTCCCTAAGAGTTCCAATCCATGTTGATAGTAATAGTCCTCAGGAACACCCAATGGCTCATAATAGTTTCTTTCAATAATTAACTGATAATAGAAAACATCCGGATTGTTATAACCCAGTTCAATTTGCTCCTTAAATCGTTGATGCCATTTCACAAAGCCTTCGAGAACCTCAGGTTCATGGTTGTCTCCTTTTATCAACTTCAACAATACTTTTAAAGCAACGTCCAAGCCATTGCCTTGGAAAGCAATCTCTGCTAAATCTAAATATTCAAGATCCTGAGGACTAACAAAGTGAAAAATTCCCTTATCAATCATTTCCAGCAATTCAACTTTCTCTGTTACCCCATCCCTGTCCAAAAGATAAACCTTCTTTATCCAGCAAATCGAGATATTGCGATCCTTTAACTCCCGGAAATCTGCAAACTCGATCTCGAAGAAAGCAATTGCCTCATTTAAGGACTTCAGTAGAGCATCATCTTCTTTTAAGATCTCATATATCTTGATTTCAAATTCAAATCCGAAAACTTTGTTGAGAGGGTCTTGCTTGAGTTTTTCGGCATATCCAAGCAGTTCAGCTTTATTACTCTGGGTGAGGTCTACATTGGGTCTAGCAATTTGCTCCAGCACATATTGATTGCCTAGTTGATAATTTAATAGATTATATAAAACCTTTGGATTGTTAGGTTCATAGTTCAGTACACGCTTGAGGTATGGGATTACCTGCTTTTTTATAACCTTATATGCTTGTTCAGGCCCCGCTTCTAAAGCTAAATCATGATGGGCAATCGACATCAGGTAAAGAACATCCGTATCCTTGGGATTATCTAATAAAAATTCTTCCCCCTTTTCTATACACAACTCCAGTTCCCCAGCATAAAACAACTGCTCTAATTCTTCGTAACTCATCTATTAAATTTTAATGCTAAAAGCATGTTAAGCTTAAATCAAATTTGATTCCTAAAGCAAAATACGAAAGTTAAGCCTCATTTATTATAGGTATTTTCCAAGTTTTTAAAGGTTAACATATTCATAATATACCTCTTTTTTCAACTAACTGAAAGCCAATTCAATAAAAACGAGCCTAAAAATGGGCGATATTAAAAGAGAATTCTCTTATCTTTAATTCGATCACTAAATCGAACTTACAACATGAATAGCAGGGAAGAAATAATCAAGAACTATATTAACGGCTATAATAGTTTCAACACAGAAATGATGTCTAGAGATTTAGATGAAAACCTTCTGTTCGAAAATATATCCAATGGAAATGTAACTGATTCACTTGTGGGGAAACAAGAATTTATGAATCAGGCAGAACAGGCAAAGTCCTTTTTCTCTGAGCGGCATCAAAAGATCACCGCAATGGAACACTTCGAAAACTATTCTGAAATCACTATTGAGTACTCCGCTAAACTTTCTAAAGATCTTTCACCAGAATTAAATATTGGAGACAGCATCCAACTCGACGGAAAATCAATCTTTGAATTCAGCCCAGAAAATAAGATCATTGTGTTAAAGGATATCAGTTAAATTGAACGTTATTAATCTTCTTAATAACGTTCAATATTATTCTTTTTAAGATTAAAAGGCATCAACTACCGCATTCATGAAATCCAATTCCTCTTGGGTTAGATTGAAATCCATGGCCTTCGCATTTTGAACAGACTGCTGGGCATTTCTAGCGCCAGCCAAGGCGATCGTAATACCAGGACGTTCAACGGTCCAGCGGAGGACTAATTGCGCCAAAGTAACCCCCTTATCATCTGCCAGTGGCTTTATCCGCTCCAACAAGATGTTGGTCTTCTCAATAAAATCAGGCTGGAAGTGCGGATGTTTGGCTCTATGGTCGCCCTCCTGGAACTGATGACCAACATGGATCTTACCGGTCAAAAGACCTCTTTCCAATGGACTATAGGCTAGTACAGCTTTATTATGTTTAATACAGTATGGAATGGTCTCTTCCTCCACTGCCCTGTTCACCATGCTAAAAGGGATCTGGTTAGAAACCAATGGCAAGGTCTTCTCAGCTTCAGCCATCAATTGGGCGTTATAATTACAAACCCCAGCATATCTGATTTTTCCCTGTTCGATCAATTGGGCAACTGCTTCAAAGGTTTCATCCAAAGGGGTCGTTGAATCTGGCCAATGGATCTGATAGAGATCGATATAATCTGTCCCAAGCCTTTTTAGACTCTGTTCACATTCATAAATAATACTATCCTTTCCAGCATATTTATAGATTTCAATATCTTCACCATTGTTTTTCTTACTGTGAAAGGCGAAATCGCCTTCCGCTAAATCCCAGCGCATCCCAAACTTAGTCAGGATTTGGGTTTTATCCCTAGGGATATCCTTCAGGGCTTCTCCAACAATCTCTTCGCTGGTTCCTTGACCATAAATAGGAGCTGTATCAATAGTGGTCACACCCACCTCGTAGGCCGCGACTATAGCCTCAATGGCTTCTTTACGATCGGTCGACCCCCACATCCATCCACCTGCTGCCCAAGCCCCAAATGTAATTACCGAAGCATTGATCTCACTGTCTCCTATATACCTGTATTCCATAATATTTTAATTTTTTGTTTTGACCTATTCAATTAAACAACAGCACATTAATTAAAAATGTTTAGTATTATTCTTCTTTATTTCCATTGTATATTTCATTCAGCATGGAATATAGTTCCGGATGATCTGATTTCAACATTTTAGGTTTCTGAAAGAAATATTCCGAAACAACCGCCAAGAATTCTGCTGGATTTGTAGCTGCATAATCTCTAATATCTGACTTGTCTCTTCTGATGGCTGAAATGGTAGCTTGCATCTCCTCCAACCAAGGATGGATCAAACTTTTGGGGATCAAATATTCCGGAATTCCATCCACCTCCCCATCTGCCTTATCAATAAGGTGAACAAATTCATGGATAGCAGTATTGCTTTCCCCGTTTTGGTTGAATCCGGCCATCAATGCAGAAAGCGACAGGATCATCTTTCTGTGCATGGCACCATCTCCCACCATCCCAAGGATATTTCTTTTTTCATCTTCAATATCATACTTTTCACTGAAGGTTCCTGGATAGACAAGGACTTCATCTAAGTTTTCATAAGACCAATTTTCAAAATGAAAGAGGGGAATGGTGGCACTGGCAGCTATCAGAATCTTATGTTCATCATTGATCACAGCACCTTTTTCCGGAGAAATCTTTGTGGTAGCCAAAAAATAGGAAACCCTCTTGATGAATTTACCCTGTTCAGTTACGTTCAATTGCTTGAAGAAGTTCACTTTTTCTCGAAGCACATTTTCTATTTCACTTTCGTCTGGAATCACCTTGTTGACCACCTTTTTATTGCCCACTTTTTTCCAGATGTAGACTGCCAGTCCAATACCAATTGAAAAGACGATAAGAAGGGCAATGATATTATAAGTTTCCATATATATTTAATTGAGGTAGCACAAATTCTAATATACAAATAATGATGCGTTGAAGTCGGTAATAAACGTTTGCGGGCATACAAAAAAAGAGCTTCCCAATTGGAAAGCTCTTTTGTATCTATTAAGGGATGATGATTACATCATTCCACCCATGCCACCGCCCATTGGAGGACCGCCAGCACCTACTGGGTTGTCTTCTGGTTCATCAGCAAGTACACACTCTGTAGTCAATAACATGGAAGCTACTGAAGCAGCATTCTCTAACGCTACACGTGATACTTTAGTAGGATCGATAACTCCAGCAGAAATCAAGTTCTCAAACTTGTCTGTACGAGCATTGTATCCATAATCTGCTGTTCCTTCTTTAACTTTTTGAACGATTACTGCACCTTCAATACCTGCGTTTGCACAGATCTGACGTAATGGCTCTTCAATAGCACGTTTGATGATATCGATACCGATTTGCTCATCTTCGTTTTCGCCTTTTAAGTTAACCAAAGCTTCTGTTGAACGGATGAAAGCAACACCACCACCAGCAACAATACCTTCTTCTACTGCAGCACGAGTAGCGTGAAGAGCATCATCAACGCGGTCTTTTTTCTCTTTCATCTCTACTTCCGAAGCAGCACCAACGTAAAGAACAGCAACACCACCTGACAATTTAGCCAAACGCTCTTGCAATTTCTCACGATCGTAGTCAGAAGTTGTAGTTTCAATTTGTGAACGGATTTGAGCAACACGTGCCTTAATATCTTCCACGTTTCCAGCACCGTTAATGATAGTTGTGTTATCTTTGTCAACAACAACTTTCTCTGCTTGTCCTAAATAAGATAATTCAGCATTTTCTAATTTGAAACCTCTCTCTTCAGAAATTACTGTACCTCCAGTTAAGATAGCGATATCTTCCAACATTGCTTTACGACGGTCACCGAATCCAGGAGCTTTAACAGCAGCAACTTTCAGTGATCCACGGATTTTGTTAACTACCAAAGTAGCTAAAGCTTCTCCGTCTAAATCTTCTGCAATGATCAATAAAGGTTTTCCAGTTTGAACTTGTTTTTCCAAGATTGGCAACAACTCTTTCATGTTGCTGATTTTCTTGTCATAGATCAAAATGTAAGGGCTTTCTAATTCCGCTTCCATTTTATCCGAGTTAGTTACGAAATATGGAGATAAGTATCCTCTGTCAAATTGCATACCTTCCACAGTTTTCACTTCAGTTTCAGTTCCTTTTGCTTCTTCAACAGTGATTACTCCGTCGTTTCCAACTTTTTCCATTGCTTCAGCGATCAATGAACCGATAACTTCGTCATTGTTTGCAGAAATCGAAGCAACTTGTTTGATTTTATTGTTGTCAGCACCTACTACTTGTGATTGAGATCTTAGGTTCTCTACTACAGCAGCAACAGCTTTGTCAATACCACGTTTTAAATCCATTGGATTTGCACCAGCAGCTACCGACTTAATACCTGGAGCTACGATTGCTTGAGCTAAAACAGTAGCAGTAGTTGTTCCGTCACCCGCTTGGTCAGCAGTCTTAGATGCAACTTCCTTAACCATTTGTGCGCCCATGTTTTCCAGAGCATCTTTCAATTCGATTTCTTTCGCAACTGAAACACCATCTTTAGTGATTGCTGGAGAACCAAATTTTTTCTCAATGATTACGTTACGACCTTTTGGACCTAAGGTAACTTTTACTGCGTTTGCAAGTGTGTCAACACCTTTTTTCAGGGCGTCGCGCGCTTCTACATTATATTTTACTTGTTTTGCCATTGTTATATGAAATTGAATCTTAGGTATTAGGTTTTTCAATAGATCTCAAACCCAAAACCTACTGTGTTTTAATTTTTTATCGTTGATTTTTTAATTACAGAACTGCGTAGATATCAGCTTCGCGCATAATTAAATATTCTTTTCCTTCATAGGTAATCTCTGTACCTGAGTATTTGCCGTACAACACTTTGTCACCTACTTTTACAGTCAATGGTTCTTCAGGTTTACCAGCACCAACAGCTACAACTGTTCCTTGGGATGGTTTTTCTTTCGCTGTGTCAGGAATATAGATACCTGATGCTGTTTTTTCTTCTGCTGGAGCAGGCTCAACTACTATTCTGTCTCCGATAGGTTTAATACTTAATGCCATAATTGTATATCAATTTTATTTTTTTCGATTACGTAACTCAAAAGCATCACTAACTATGCCAATTGAAATTAAGCAAAATATTTTGCCATTTTTGCATTAACTGTCATTTTTCATGACAGTTAACCATCATCTTAATGTCATCATGACACCAATTCCGTATCCCTCCCAAAACATAAAAACAAGAAACCCTGCCTAAAACTAGACAGGGTTCTATTTCTTTAGCTATTAAGCCTGATTACTTTGTCGTATCGGTAGCAGCTGGAGTTTCAGTTGCCGGAGTTTGAGTAGTTCCTGTTGGAGCTCCTGTTGCAGGAGTCGCCGAAGGATTAAGGTTCAAGTTAGGAGCCGTTACTGGCGCCTCAATTTGATCTCCCAAACCACCTGTGTTGGATGATGATGGACCAATAATATTTATTGCAATACAAAATACCATTAAGGCAATCGCAAAAATCCATGTTCCTTTTTCTAAAATATCACCTGTGCGTTGCACACCAATTAAATTAGCGCCACCAGAAAATCCTGAGGATAAACCTCCCCCTTTAGGGTTCTGAATCAATACAAAAAACGCTAATAATAAGCTTGCTAGAATAATTAGGATAATAAATAATACGTCCATTTCTATATTTCAATTATAACTTTTGTTCAATCTCTTTAATTCGGGTCGCAAAGTACGATTTTTTTTCTGGATTATCCGAAATTAATTTTCTAAATACCATGATCGCTTTTTCATACATCCCCTGTGTCTCGTAAATGTTCGCCAAGGTCTCGGTCACTACCTGTAATTGGTCTTCAGAACTACTACGGGCCTTATTTTCGGTATTGATGGTCTCTGCCTTTGGAGGCTGGATCTGAGGCTCCTCACGAATGAACTTCTCGATCACCTCATCCATCATCTCCGTAGACTTAAACTCTACCGTTTCCTTTTTATGTTTATCACTAAGCTTATCCGAAGGATCCTGCAAATGGAAGATATTCTCCCTGATCTGCTGATCCAATATCGCCTCATCTAATTTTTTAGGATCAAACTGACCTTTTTGCTGTTTCGGCAACACAGGCGAAGAAAAAGGCTGATAGGTATCGGCATGCTCCATCCTAGTCTTATACAGCCACCATCTAAAACTGTATGGCATCAATTCATCGTTGTACAGACTGATATCCTCTTCCGGACTTCTTTTATTTTCTTCTTCCTGAGCAGGCACTTCTTCATCTGATTCCACAGAAACAAGCTCTTCCGACTCTACATCATGTTCCTCTTCTCCAGCATATTCCCTTTCAATATCGTACCCCGCAGCGAATTCAAATGCAGGCTCTTCCTCCTTTATCTCCTCTTCTTGACGCTCAACAACCTCATCTTCCACTTCGTCAAGATCATTTGCTGGCTCCGCGATAGTTTCTTCAACCTCTGGGATACTCTCTACATCTACTGCCTCAACTTCCGTTTCCTCTATCAGCCCATCACCGTCAAGCTCCTCATAGGCAATATAATCATCAGAGTCCACTTCTATCTCAGGGATAACCTCAATTGGTTTTTGTAAATAATCACGTAGCCAAAAAGGATTATTGGCATAGATCAAAGTTCGCTGCTTATCAATGCTTTGTCCTTCTAAAAATTTCTTGCGTTCATAGGCATATATTATAGGCTGGGAATATGGATACTTGGTCAGGAGTTGCTCAAAATCAGCAACACTAACTTCCATGGGGTTTTCCAGTGCTTTTCTAAAAATATATACTTGATCCATGTGATTCAAAGGCTCTTTTTTTACCAGTTATTAAATGCGCGGTTAAATACATCTTCGGTCAACATCTTGACAATCTCTTGGTTTAAGGTCATTTCTTGGCTATTTACCTGTCCTCTAAATTCCTTAAACTGCGTAAAAGACTCCTCAAAGTCACTTTCACCGGTCTCATCTTTCCTATTCACGTATTTTACCTTAACTGTAATGGATAGTCGGTTTAATGCTGCCATATCTGTCCCAGCTTCCACTGCCGCAGGCGTAATCGCATAGTTGGTGATCACTCCTGAAAAGATAGCATCTCCATCCTGATTTACTTGGCTCAACTTAGATTGGGTCCTTATACGCTCCTTCAACCCCTCCGTAAAGGTCTGGCTCAAGGTAGCAGATACAAAAGGCGAAATATTCTCAAATATCTCCACCGAATAGGTTTTCATGTTTTCGGGAATCGACCCTCCACTCAAACTATATTTTACACCGCAACCATTAAAAGTAAGTATTACTAAAGCAGCAACAATAAATGTAATGAAATTGCCTTTATTCTTAAAATTGGACATATTAATCTAAGTTCAAATCCTTAATCTTTCTATAAAGCGTACGCTCAGAAATTCCTAATTCCTGCGCCGCTGCTTTACGCTTGCCTTTATGCTTCTTGAGGGCTTTCTTGATCAAATCAGACTCCTTATCAAGTAAAGATAATGATTCTTCTACCTCTTCCACATCTTGGGTATCATACAAATAATCATTTGCATTCCCATTCGGCTGATTAGGATTATGGATGGTAATCGTTGGATTTGGATTAACAGGATAGTCTTCTGAACCAATGGCCGCAGAACTTGGCCTGATCTCCTGATACAATTGATTGATATAAGGTGAATTTTGATCCATGGTTCCTTGATTGAAACCCTTCTGCATCAACTCAACGACTAATTTCTTTAAGTCGACCATATCCTTCTTCATGTCGAACAGAACCTTGTACAACAAATCTCTTTCCGAGAAATTCTCCTTCGACTGATCCTTTAATGGCATCGGAAGAGTAGTACTTTGGGTCTCAACTGGCAGATAATGGCTTAAAATCTGTGCGTTGACCAACCTTTCCTTCTCTAGAACGGCAATCTGCTCTGCAATATTTTTCAATTGCCTCACATTTCCCGGCCAGCTATAGTTACGCAACATTTCTTGCGCGTCTTCTGTAAGTTGAATACCCGGTGAACGGTATTTATCTGAGAAATCCACAACGAATTTCCTAAATAAAAGGACAATATCTTCCTTACGCTCTCGCAAAGCTGGAATACGCAATGGAACAGTATTCAATCTATAATATAGATCTTCCCTGAATTTCCCCTTCTTTACCGCTTCATAAACATCAACATTCGTCGCAGCAACTACGCGAACATTTGTTTTCTGAACTTTAGACGATCCAACACGGATATATTCACCCGACTCCAGAACCCGTAACAATCGTGCCTGCGTACCTAAAGGTAATTCACCAACTTCATCTAGGAAAATGGTCCCTCCATCAACGACTTCAAAATATCCTTTCCTTGCTTCATGGGCTCCCGTAAAAGAACCTTTCTCATGACCAAACAATTCAGAATCAATCGTTCCCTCTGGAATCGCACCACAGTTTACCGCGATAAACGGACCATGCTTGCGGCCACTTAATTGATGGATGATATGTGAAAACACTTCCTTACCAGAACCACTTTCACCTTGAATCAAAACCGAGATATCGGTAGGTGCTACCTGACGTGCAATATCGATCGCACGATTTAGTAATGGAGAATTCCCAATAATCCCAAACCTGCTCTTAATATCTTGATGATCCATTATTAATATTTAGTGTTTGATATTAATCAACTATTTTCCCAATCAATGTTGCAGATGTACAGCTTTCGCCTAACACATTCACATAATCTCCTACTTTATAGCGTTCATCTACTGGAAATACAACCATAGTATTTTGATCGTTTCTTCCGCAGAAATCCTTGTCAGAACGCTTTGAAGTCCCTTCAATCAATACTTTTTGAACCTGACCTACAAATTTTTCGATTCTATATAAGCTATGCTCACGTTGAAGATCCACAATCTCGGTCAACCTGCGTTTTTTAACTTCTTCAGGAATATCATCCTCATAACGTTTGGCAGCCAAAGTTCCCGGACGTTCTGAATAAGCAAACATATAGGCGTAATCATATTTTACATAATCCATCATGGAAAGGGTTTCCTGATGTTCTTCCTCAGTTTCAGTACAGAAACCGGTGATGACATCTGTAGAAATCCCACATTCTGGAATAATACGGCGAATGGCTTCAATTCTGTTGATATACCATTCTCGGTCATAGGTCCTATTCATTAACTCCAATACGCGGCTGTTTCCAGACTGAACCGGTAAATGGATGTATTTACAGATATTCTCATATTTTGCCATGGTATACAATACCTCATCTGTAATGTCCTTAGGATGTGAGGTAGAAAACCTGATCCTTAATTCTGGACTCACTTCAGCAACCAATGCCAACAATTGCGCAAAGTTCACGGTAGGCTTAGCCTCTTCTCCCTCTGCCACCGCTGGCGTATATTTATACGAGTCTACGTTCTGTCCCAATAAGGTTACTTCCTTGTACCCAGCATTGAATAGGTCTTGCGCTTCTTTCACAATAGATTCCACATCACGACTTCTTTCTCTACCCCTTGTAAATGGAACAACACAGAATGAACACATATTATCACAACCACGCATAATGGAAATGAACGCTGAAATACCATTCGAATTTAATCGCACCGGACTGATATCAGCATAAGTTTCCTCCCTAGATAACAATACGTTTACAGCACGACCACCTTCATCAACTTTTTCAATCAAATTAGGAAGATCACGGTAAGCATCTGGCCCAACCACAACATCCACCAACTTCTCCTCTTCCAAGAATTTAGCCTTCAAACGTTCCGCCATACAGCCTAAAACGCCTACAACCATCCCAGGGTTCTTAGCCTTCGCAGATTCAAACTCCTTCAGCCTATTCCTAACACGTTGTTCAGCATTCTCACGGATCGAACAGGTGTTGATAAACACTACATCGGCATCTTTATAGTCCTTAGTAGTCTCAAAACCCTTATCCATTAGGATAGATGCCACAATCTCACTGTCAGAAAAATTCATCTGACACCCGTAACTCTCTATATATAACTTACGCCCAGTGGATTTCCCTGTAGGCAGCATATCTAAAGCCTCGCCTTGACGAGATTCATCATGCGTTTTTGTTGTATGCGATAACTCTAACATAGTCAATTTTCAAAGACTACAAAGTTAGTAATTATCTATTAAACAAATGACAGTTTGTCAGCAGTTGAGGAAAATTTAACAAAAATCCCCTCCCAAGTCTGTTCCACCCTACCTTGGTTTTATAACATCTTCAACCCAGTAATCAGCAAAATCAAAAAAAAAGGTGTCAATTTACTTGACACCCTTTTCAAATTATTTTTTACAGTCTTATTGACCTGCTTCTCTTTTAGCTTCTTCTTGCATTTTCTTACTTGCAGTAATAATGATCTCAACACGACGGTTTTCTGCTCTTCCTGCATCAGTATCGTTTGATGCAATTGGCTCAGAATAGTTTTTACCTTCTGTTTTGATACGGCTACCTGCTAAACCTTGAGAAACTGCGAATGATTTTACAGATGCGGCACGACCATTAGAAACTTTTTGGTTTGCTTGTAATGTACCTACGTTATCTGTGTGACCTAACACCAAGATTTCAGTATCTGGTTCTTTATTCAAGGTCTCAACTAATTTAGCGATGTTTTCCTTTGCAGATGGTTTCAAAGCTGTACTGTTGAAATCAAACAAAATTCCAGAGTCAAATTTTACCAAAATACCCTCACCTGCTTGCTCTACTTCAGCACCAGCTACTGTATTTTCGATCTCTTTGGCCTGTTTGTCCATTTTCTTACCGATCAAAGTACCTGCAGCTCCACCAATTACAGCTCCAGCGATTGCTCCAACTGCCGTGTTACCTGCTTTACTTCCGATTAATGCTCCAAGAGCACCACCTGATGCAGTACCGATTACTGCTCCTTTTGTAGTGTTACTACTATTTTGAATGGTTGAACAGCTAGCAAATAACATAGCTGATGTAGCTACTGTCAATCCATAAACCGCTAGTCTTTTATTCATTTTCATAATCAATTTGTTTATCTTTTATACTAAATAATTTATTGTCAATTTATAGTCAACTTATTTGCAAAGCCAATGCCAAAAGCTTTTTTATCGCCTTTGTCAGTTGCAACATATTAATTATCAGTATCTTATTTTTCCTGAACAGGAATATCTAACTTCGGTAAACGTTGTGATTTAGGGCGCCCTTGAGCATTCCAAGTCTTAAAAGATGAATTGATGTAATTCATCAGATCGTATTGACCCCAACGCGACGCAGTGGCATAGGATGGTCTATAGATATCCATAAAAGATTGTAATTCCTCTCCTTCCAGATGGGTCAGTTTGGTAACTATGGTTTTATTGAAAATACGGTCTACCTTAGTTTCTTCAAGCTCTTGGTTCATGAACTTCTCAAAACGCTTCGCATTTTTGGCTTCCTTTCCAAAAAGGTTATACAAGGCTGTTGCAGGACTGGAAACATAGGTGCCAAATTTATTCTGTCCACCATTGTAGACTCCTTTGCTCTCGTAGTCATTCAACATCTCCTTCATCTCCATCTCCTTCGTACTACGGGTCACAACAACGGTCTCGATCCGATTACCCGCCTGCAAATCCACCAAAATATCTTCTAGCGTGTTGATCCTAGTTTTGATAGGTCCATATCCAACTTTACTGATGGTAATGGTATCACCAACATTAACTTCAATATTAAAGACACCGTAAGAGTTACTCCTCACAGTTTGTTTGGTCCTCTGGTTGACCACGTTCGCATCACTAATCCTAGTGCTTGTCCCTTTTTCCAGAACCAATCCAGAAATTATGTTATCCTGATCTTGGGCATGTGCAGCAAGCGCCAAGAAAAACAATGTACATAACAGGGCAATATATTTTACTTTATTATACATCCAATTTTAAAGGTAATAATACTTTTGACTAGGAAATGTTAAAAAGTTTTAAATCACTATGCATTATATGGATAGAAAACAAAGTTTGCACCCTCTGGAACCACAACGAACAAACACATAAAATCATTCGCTGATTTGAAATTCCTTTCGAAATATTCTTTCTTATCTTCCTTTATGACCCCTCTATCGACAAACTCTTCCAGGGAACTCGCTTGAATGCTCCATTGTGTATTCAGCTCATCCCTGTCCAAGATCATTTCTCCCAAATCAACCTTCAACTGGTGGGCAACAAAAATAGGATACAGAGTATAGCCTTCTGCCATCATTTCAGCAGATACCTCTTGAATAGACTCCTTATAAAAATCGAGGTCTTTCTTCAAGCTTACTAATGGACTCTGCCCTTTTCCTGCTTTACCTTCTTCTTCGGGTCCTTTATTTAATAGATCCTGTAAATCCATTTATTTCTTCAATTTTAACAATACTACATTCTCAACATGTTGCGTATGGGGGAACATATCTACCGGTTTTATCCGCACAACCTCATACTTACTGGTTAAGCTTTCCAAATCACGTGCCTGAGTTGCAGCATTACAACTTACATACACTACTTTATCACTTTCCATTTCCAAAATCCTATCTACGACATCGGCATGCATACCTGCTCTAGGCGGATCGGTAATCACAACGTCTGGCTTCCCATGTTCTTGGATAAAATCAGCCGTCAACACATCCTTCATGTCACCTGCATAAAATTTCGTGTTATGGATTCCATTGGTCTCAGAATTGATTTTGGCATCCTCAATAGCTGATGGAACATATTCCACGCCAACAACCTCGCGAGCAGATCGCGCCACAAAGTTCGCGATAGTTCCAGCACCGGTATATAAGTCATAGACTAGCTCATCTCCTTTTAGATCAGCAAAGTCTCTGGTAATCTTATAAAGTTCGTATGCTTGTCTGGAATTTGTTTGATAGAAAGATTTAGGACCAACTTTGAATTTGAGGCCTTCCATTTCTTCATAGATAAAATCACGGCCTGAATAAACATGTATATCTTGATCAAAAATGGTATCATTCCTTTTTTGGTTGATGATATATAATAAGGAAGTAATTTCAGGAAACTTGTCTTTAATAAAGGACATCAATAAATCTACCTGTCCTTCTTCAGGATATGCAAAAACCACGATCACCATTAATTCACCAGTGGAAGAAGTTCTGATGATTAAATTTCGAAGGGAACCTTCATGGTCCCTTAGATCATAGAATGAAAAAAAGTTTTCTTTAGCAAATTCAAAAATGCTATTCCTAATATCGTTAGAAGGCTCTTGTTGCAAATAGCAATGGTCAATGGTCAAGATCTTATCAAATCTACCTGGAACATGGAAACCCAAAGCATCCATGGAATCCCCAGGTTCAACCTCATCTAGACTGGTCAACCAACGTTTGTTCGAAAAAGTATATTCCAGCTTATTCCTATAATATTCTGTCTGCGCAGAACCTAAAATCGGCTCCATGCCAGCAACATCCACTTTTCCAATACGGGACAAGGCATTCCCTACATACTGCTCCTTGAATTTCAGCTGAGATTCATAGGTCATGTGTTGCCATTTACAGCCTCCACACACACCAAAATGTGAACAGAATGGATCTATCCTATATTCAGAAGCCTTCTTCACCTCAGAAATTTTACCCTCCGCAAAATTCTTCTTCTTGCGGATCAATTCAACATCCACCACATCTCCAGGCACTGCCCGCTCAATAAATAAAACTAAATTATCATGCTTGGCAACTCCCTTGCCCTCTTCCGCAATGTCAATAATCTCAACATCCGTAATAAATTTTTTTTCCTGAGGTATTCTTCTTCCCATATTGGCGCAAAAATACGCAAAAATTTAATAGCAAAATGATTTAACAATCGTGACAGCAATGTGCTAATTAATTCTACTGTTAGATAATGGAAAAAGATTAAGGAAAACAGAACCGAGCGAAATATTTATCTTATTAATCTACCCAAGAGAATTTCAATATTAATTAACATGATTGGGTAGGGCTAAACGACAGGCCCCAAAGACTATTGTCATTAAGTTAAGGATTTTCTTTTTTGAGGTCACAATTTTATAGGGTCTTCTCAAAACAAACGCCCATTCTTCCGAAGGAAGTCCCTTATCCCACGCCTCATTTCCAATGGCGGAAAAATGGAAAGAATGCCGTTGCTGTGTGCGATGGGATTGGCCTTGGATGCTTTCAAGAAATTCTAAAGGGAGAATTTTGAAGAACGGCATCCTCGACATCAAGGCATTCTTTTCTTGTGTGAATGACTGTGCGAAAAGCCATCTTAAATGAGCCGAAGCCTTTTGGTTACTTTTGGGCCTCAGAAGTAACGAAGAATCTGCATAATGATTATTTCTTAACTTAACTACATTGCCCCAAAGCCCTATAAAATGTCTATTGTCTTATATCTAAAGCCTCTTTCTTAGACTCCAAAAGAGTAGCTTCAACTAAATAGGGAAGGATTTCTTTCTGGAAGGAAATAAAATTCTTACGCACATCGGCCTCAGATACAGCGGTAAATGCGAAAGAAAATACAATGTTTTTGGAAGTTTTAATAAGGAAGGTCAATCGTTCTTCGGGAATCATATTGGCAATGGTTTCATTCTGCATAAACGAACGCAGCAATAGAAACTCCAGGTCATCCGAAAGAAGTTTAAGGTACTCCTGGGCATTGACCGACTCACGGATAAATTCCCAACCTACAAATTCATTACAGACCGTATAGGTTACACGGCTAACCCTCAAAATGGTATTGGCAAGGAAAAGTGCCAGGTCTTTTTCATTCACGTTCTTGTTCAGGATATCATAGACATTGTCCTGGATATAATCCATCAGAACCTCATGTAAAATCAACTCCTTACTTGCGAAATATTTATAGAAGGTTGCTTTAGCAATGGAAGCATTCTTGGCCAGCTCATTAACACTGGTTTTATTATAGCCATATTTCCTAAATAGATCTCTTGCAGATTTCTTTATTGCTATAACCACTTTGTCTTCCATGAAGCTGTTTTTTTGAATTTGGGATTCAATTTTTTATATGATTCTACCCAAGACCATTAAAATCTCGGGTAGAATACTAACCAATTGGTTTAAATAATCTCTGTCTCAAATTGAGATAAGAAACGAACATCGTTTTCTGAGAACAAACGCAGGTCGCGGATCTCATACTTCAGGTTTGTGATCCTTTCGATACCCATACCGAAGGCAAAGCCTGAATATTTCTTACTGTCGATTCCACAATTATCCAACACGTTCAGATCTACCATACCACAACCAAGGATCTCTACCCAACCTGAATATTTACACATCTGGCAACCTGCCCCTTTACAGATGGTACAGGAAATATCCATTTCAGCTGAAGGTTCAGTAAAAGGGAAATAAGATGGACGGAATCTTACTTTCGTGTCTTCTCCGTACAATTCTTTCACAAAGTGATATAATGTCTGTTTCAAATCAGCAAACGACACATTCTCATCCACATATAATCCTTCGATTTGGTGGAAGAAACAATGCGCTCTCGCAGATATTGCTTCATTACGGTATACTCTTCCCGGCATCAAAGCGCGGAAGGGAGGTTTCCCTGCTTCCATCAATCGAACCTGAACCGAGGAGGTATGCGTACGAAGCACAACATCATTTCCATCTTGCTTCTTGATAAAGAATGTATCCTGCATATCCCTAGCTGGATGCTCTGGAGCAAAATTTAACGCTGAGAAGTTATGCCAATCATCCTCAATCTCATTTCCTTCAGCAACTACAAAGCCCAACTTCTTGAAAATCTCAACAATCTCTTTTCTTACTAAGGAAAGTGGGTGTCTAGATCCCAAGGTGAAGCCTGGACCTGGTAAAGTCAAATCTCCTTCAGGATTTGCCGATTGACCTTCAGATTGATCTGCAAATTGTTCCGATGCCTCTTTAAATGTATTTTCAGCAAACTGCTTGAATTCATTCAATACTTTTCCTAAAACCCTCTTTTCATCCGAGGATACCGTCTTGAACTCTTCAAACAGGTTTTTCACGATGCCTTTAGACACCAAAAACTTTAATCTAAATGCTTCAACATCTTGGGCTGAACTTGGCGCAAATGCCTTTATCTCTTCAGTATACTGCGTTATCTTATCTTGCAACATGTGTCAAAGATACAGCAATTTTAAAAAATAAATGAAATGGTACAATATTTAATTAGGTAGATTAAAATGGTAGACCATCACTATCGTCGTCATTCTCTGTAAAGTCGACGGCTTGTTCCTTTGGTTCACTGCTAGTGGGGGCTCCACTCGTGGCACTCTGTTGTGGGCTTTGAGGCTCAAAATCAGAACGTCTACCCAATAAATTAAAACTCTCTGCTACGATCTCTGTCGTATAGCGACGGATACCTTCTTTATCTTCATAAGAACGTGTCCTCAATTTCCCTTCTATGTAGACCAATTTCCCTTTACTCAGGTACTTTACCGCAACATCTGCCAGACCGCGCCACAATACGATGTTGTGCCATTCAGTCTGCTCTACACGACGGCCATCCTTGTTGAAAGTCTCCGAAGTTGCCAACGGAAAACTAGCAACACTTACATTTCCTTCTAAATAGCGGATTTCTGGGTCTTTTCCAAGATGACCAACTAAAATAACTTTATTTACTCCCGACATACAATAATTTAGGATTTAGTGAGCACTAAAAATAATGTTCCACAAAGGAACTAATCAGTTTATGTTTAGCTAATGTATCTAATTTTTCTAATAAAAAATAATTCCAAAAGCTTTTTTTGACCAATTCCCGATTATCCATATCAAGGCTATAAAAGCGGGCAAAAATATTCTGATGGCTTAAAATATGCTTCACTTGCCCTTTTATCATTTTAGGAACTGTTTCCCCAAAATTATTCCTGTACTCTTCTAATTGTACCAATTCTGCTACATTCAAATCCCCTTCACTCTCTATCATCGGAAACTCATACAAATTGGCCCAAACATCTCCTTCGGATCGTTGTGACATCAAAACAGACCCCTCTTTTTCAATTATAAAGTAATTAAAATACCTATCTCTACTTTTTTTACCTTTTAGTTTAACCGGCAATCTATCAACCAAACCCTCTTCATAGGCCCTACAATCTAACCTCAAGATGCAATCTTCACAATTTGGATTCTTGGGCTTACATTGCAGGGCACCAAAATCCATTATTGCCTGATTGTATTCCGCAGGATGCTCCCGATCTAACATCTCTTCAGCCAATTTGGAAAAAAGCTTTTTCCCAGAACTGCTGTTGATCGCCTCATCTATTCCAAAATATCGAGCTAATACCCTAAATACATTTCCATCCAGAACAGCATGCGCTTGGTTGCTGGAAAAAGAGGAAATGGCCGCAGCTGTATATTCCCCAACACCTGGCAATGCCAAAAGCATCTGATAATCAGTAGGGAACTCCCCATTATGCCTATCCAAAACCTGTTTACTCGCCTTATGCATGTTCCTCGCCCTAGAATAATAGCCCAAGCCTTGCCATAATCTCAAAATTTCAGACTCCTCTGCTTTCGCAAACTTTGTTACATTAGGATAGTTCTCTAAAAATTTGAAAAAATACGGCATCCCTTGCTCAACCCTTGTCTGCTGAAGGATGATTTCTGATAACCAAATGATATAGGGATTCTTGGTCTCACGCCATGGTAGAGCTCTTTTATGCTGAGCATACCAGGTTAAGATTCGTTCCGAAAATGACATAATACAAAGATGATAATTTTAACCCTCCCTATTCCTTAAAAAGTTATAAAATGTTAAAATTTCTTGCAATTATTTTAACATCCTCTATTTTTACGCCCGGCTAACATAAAGTGGGAGAGTAAAATACTATGACAAAAAAGAAGACTGCCGTTGAAATTCTAGACTCAAACGGCGATTCGAACTTGAAGATTCAGATTCCAACTATTGTTTTAAAAAATTGGAAATATATCCTAGCTGGAGGAATCTTCTGTATCTGCTTGATATGTGCAACGATTGTATATGTTGCCACAAAATCAACAAGTGACCATTACGAAGAACAATTGACTAAGAAGATTGAAGCGCTCGAAAAAGCGAAGCAATCCTTGGCTCTGGAAGAAGCAACCAACCAACTTAGTACAGTTCAAATCCAAAAATCCTTCGATGCTATTGATAGTGCAGTAAACCAAATTAATGCCAAAATGCGCAGAAGAGGTTTAAAAGAGTTTGCGCCGAAGCTTAAAAACGCTGGTGGACCGGTAGAAGAAGAAGTTAATCTACCTGAACTTATCAAATACTACGAAGCAACGGTCAAGAAACTGGACAAAAAATTGGAAGGTGTGCCTTTGGGAACTCCCCATAATGGAAGGATTACCTCTAGATTCGGATACCGTAGAAACCCTTTTACAAACCGTGGCCTTGAAATGCATTCAGGTATTGACATCAGCGGAAGAACAGGTGAGCCAATTACGGCCACAGCTGCTGGCAAAGTAGTTTATGCTGGATATAAAGGGCAATATGGGAAAGTCGTAATCGTTGAACATACCAACGGTTGGGAAACTAGATACGCCCATCTTTCAAGCACTAAAGTAAAAAAAGGTCAAAAGGTAGAGGCCGGTCAACAAATTGGAAGACTTGGTAGCACCGGTAGATCAACCGGACCTCATCTTCATTATGAACTATTGAGTTTCGGAAGAAAAATAAATCCTGAAAAAACACTGATCTTCAACTAAAAGATCATAAAACATAAAAAAAGGCTTTCTTTTAACCAAGGAAGCCTTTTTTTATGCCCTTTATAATTTGTCTAAAAAGAATTTCAAGGTTTCTTTAAATTGATCCGGACAAGCATAATGCAAATTATGGTTATCACAATCATAAACCTTTAGCTGGATTAGATCGGGATGTAGGTTTTTCAGGTCATTATTCCCTTTGCTGGTATCAAACAAATCATCTGGCCCTTTAGCTTCAATAATTAAGAGAGGAACATCCAGTTTAGCATAAATTCTCAAGGGATCAATATTTACCATGGATGCAGCATATTTACTTGTAGACTCTGGCGAATTTAAAACCTGCAAATAATGTAGCCTATCCTGCATATGCATATACTCATTTAATCCTTTATAAAGTATCCATTGCTTTTCCTTCCGCTTCATAAAACCAAAGGATTGCCAAAGTGAATCCGAATCTTCCAAAGACTTTATATTCTTGTATATTTCAAAGTCTGAACCATACGCAGCAAATAACAGCTCCTTCAAATCATCTGGGAATTCAACGGTCAGTAGGAATTCTTCCAACTTGTCTTGCTCCATCTCATCAAACATACGCTTGAATGAAACTGAACCACCTTCTTCTAGGATAATGGCACGAACCATTTCTGGATATTTCTGATAAAATGCCGTAGCAAGATAAGCTCCTCTTGAAAACCCAGCAATTACCGTTTGATTGACTTCCTCATGCTTCAACAAGTGCGCAAGATCGTCTGCAAAATTCCAGAAATCAAGATCCTCCTTAGGTATTTCGGTTAATCCATGTCCATAATGATCTATTGAAAGGACACAGTAACCCTGGTTGACCAGTTCTTTAGCAAATGGATAAAAATCATAAGCCGACAACAGACTTCCCGGTAACCAAACAAAGACCTTCCCTTTATTTTCACCCCATTTCAAATATGAAATTCTATGATTTTTAGTTTGAACAGATTTCCTGTGTTTAGATTCAAAGGACTGAAACTTCGCTTTATCTTTTAGAAAATCTCCATATAGCCCAGAATCATTCTCCTGGGAATAGACAAAATCAGATAGGAAAAATATACTTAATAACAATAGAAGAAATCGAGGCATACTGATTAGCAAATGGATTCACCTCAAAAATAATAGGTTTATTGGATTTAACTGATTTATTATCACACAATCCTTGGAACGATAAGTTGTCCACCCAAATAATCCACCCCAGCTAACTTAACTTGATATGTGGTCTCTAAGGCCGAAATCCTATCTTTTGGATTATCGCTTGACAATTCATTCAACCGTCCTTCGTTCATCAAAAAATGCCGGTCTCCATAGAGCAAGGCCAAATTCGGATCATGCATAATACAGATCACGGTAGTACCTTTACTCACTAGTCGCTTTAAATGGTCTAGAACTGCCACTTGATAATGTAAATCCAAGTGATTGGTTGGTTCATCCAATAATAATACCGAGGGCTCCTGCAAAAGTACCCTGCACAATAATATCAGTTGCCGCTCTCCTCCCGAAAGCGAAGTATAAGGTTTGTCCCTAAGGTGCAACAGACCGAATGACTCCAGAGCAGAATCTACCAAAGCTTTGTCCTGAACGGTTGGCGAAAATTTGGAGAATGCAGCCCTACCTGTCAACAGGACATCCAATACCTTGAAGGGAAAGGTACTATGATGGAACTGTGGCATAAATCCAATCCTAACCTTGGCATTTTGATGGGGCTTGATTTTCCTCCTCTCCATACCGCCAAAAACAACCTCGCCTCTATACTCCCTTTCCATCCCTGAAAGAATATTAAAAAGAGTAGATTTCCCACTGCCATTCCTTCCCAATATCACACTAAATTCAGCAGAACGGAATTCAGCATTCAACTCCTTCAGGACCTGATGGCCTGAAAACCCAAAAGTCAAACCTTTTATGCTAATCAACTCTTCCATTAGTTCCAGTTTACAGCGTTTTTTCGCATCAAGTAAATAAATAATGGTGCCCCTAGCAACATCGTAAATACACCGATCGGTATTTCAAATGGCATTAAGGTCCTAGATAGATCGTCGATCAACAATAAAAATGACCCTCCGATACTAATATTTGCAAAGACACCGATTTGATTATTGGGTCCAAAAATAATTCGGGTAAGATGAGGAACGATCAATCCAAACAGACTGATCATGCCCACTGCAGAAACCGAAGCAGCAGTTATCATGGTTGCCAAACCTATCATCAATAATTTCATTCCCTTGGGATTTACACCCACCGCCATAGACTCTTCATCCCCTAAAGCCAGTAAATTTAATCTCCACCGGAAGATGATAATCAACAATATCCCTCCAACAATGGGTAGGACTGAACTGTTCAGCTTTGCCCATGAAGCTGTATGTAGATTTCCCATGGTCCATTGCACAATAGCCTGTAATTTATAGGGGTCGCTCATATATTGCAAGACCGTTAAAAAAGCGGTAAATACCCCGGAAATTATCATTCCCGACAAGACCATGGTAATCAAAGTCGTTCTGGTCTTTGAATAGGATACCAAGTAGGTGATGCCAACAGCCAAGACTCCAAATAAAAAAGCAGAAAAAGTAATGGAAAAAAAGGAAACCAGCATGGAAAGTGCGGCTCCAAATGCTGCCCCTGAGGAAATCCCCAGTGAAAAAGGATCCACAATAGGGTTCCTAAAAATCGCTTGCAATACCGCTCCTGAAACTGCAAGTGCTGCCCCTACCAAAAAGGTCAACAATATCCTCGGTAATCTTACCTGCCATAAAATAGTGGCCATATTCTCATTTACAGTTCCACTGCCGCCAGTTGGATGAAGAGCTGCAACAATATGGTCATAGAGCTCCTCAATTCCCAACACTCCCGTACTTCCCCATGCCAATGAAAAAATAACAAGAAATATAGGAACCAAAAAAAGTAAGATGACTTTCAATCGCTTAATCATTCCATTTTTTGTTTTCAAAAGCCTTAACCCTCCTTAAATAAAGTTTCCGAAGGCTTTCAATGCTGCACTCGGTAATAAGGTCATTTCCTCTAAGACCACTTGGTCATCAAATTTCTCCTTCAACGCCTGGAATAAACGTCCATCATAAGAAACTGCAATCCTGTCGTCAGCTACTTGAAAGATCGGCAGATGTCGATTTCCCACGTCATAACAGAACTTCCCAACGGTATGGATCGAAGTTGAAGTCAATAGAATACAAAGACAGGCTTTGATCCGGATCCGAATGGAAATTTCTGCATCTTGATAGATTAACTGCCCATCTTGAAAGGTCGCCTTTTCAGGCAGCTGAATCTTTACGGCAAGACCTGATACCGTTTTCCTGTTCAAATAAGTCCTATTGACTTCATACCATTCCAATTCTAGGAAATCATCCTTATCATGTTTAGGAATTGACTTGCTGACCAATTTTTCAATGATAATCATTAGACTACCTGGGAAATTGCCTTCTTCTCAGCAACTTTATTCTTTAACCAATCACACCATTCATCTAAACCCTCACCCTTCAAACTGCTGATGGATATAACTTCTAGATTAGGATTGACTTCCCTCGCATCTTTTGCTGCGGCCTCCACTGAAAAAGGAACATACGGCAACAAATCCGCCTTTGAAACCAACATCAATTCACTGGTCAAAAACATCCTTGGATATTTCTTGGGCTTGTCATCGCCTTCAGTAGCTGCCAATACCGTTACCCTATAATCTTCACCTAGATCGAAGGCTGCCGGACAAACCAAATTCCCAACGTTCTCAATGAACAAAAGGTCTACATCTGTTAGATCGATATGATCCAATGCCTGCAATATCATCTGCGCTTCGATATGGCACATTCCTCCGGTCACGATCTGAAGGGCATTGATGCCAACCTCTCGCATACGGACCGCATCACGCTCGGTTTCTGGATCACCAACCAATACGGCAATATTTAATTCCTTACCTAATCGCTTCCCAGTCTCTTGCATCAAGGTTGTCTTTCCACTTCCCGGAGAGGAACAGATATTGATCACACAGATATTAGGAATTCTGTCGCGAATGGCTTTTGCAACAAAATCATTTGCCTTCAATAAATTCAAAGAGGTATTATCACATTGCACAGAGCCTACTGGCATCTGATTACTTTTTGCTGTACGATTACTCATGGTCTTTCTTTTTAAATGTCACTTTACTAATTTTCAATTCTTCACCCTGCACTATTTTGTCCGAACCTTTTCCACATGCACAAACAAAGCGATGGTACTTCACCTCAAATTCCTCCCGGCAATCTTTGCAGTATGCTATAATCGGTAAAATCTCAACGTCAAGTTCAACGTCAGCATATTCCGAAAATTCCTCCTTATAGGCCTCAAAGGCATTGTGTATCAATACCGGCTGAATATTACTCAGTAAGCCAGCTTGTATCTCTACCCCGACGATATCCTTAAAGGTTTCTGGATATGCCTGTTCTAAGGTTTGGAAAATATCTTTTACAATGGATAGTTCATGCATATTATTCGGCTATTACTTCTAATTTCTTGGTAGATTCTGCTTTTTTGAATGCTTTTTTTGCAGCCTTCTTTTTTATGGGAACTTCTAAAGGAACTTCCTCAGCTGTCTCCTCTTCAATGACCTCCATCTTGGCATTAAGCTCCTCAATTTTATGCTGGGAAAACTCCCAACATAACTGCCCCAACATCAATAGAAAATCATACAACAGTTCTCCATTATTCCCCAATGCCCTAAAGATGACAACATCATTAGCTGCCTGGGTGAATCCATATGTTATATCCTCATAATCCTGTACCAATATCTCATCCAGTTCAACCTTCAGGTCCTTGGCAAAGGAGCTTGAAAACAGCAAGGTTGCCTGATGGGTATAGCCCTCAAAGAACAACATCTTCTGGATCGGTTGCTTAGCTGGACTTAGAAACTGATTATCAATAAAAATGAGTTTATTATCCTTATAGATTTTTGTTAAGGAGTGAAGCTGGCTAAATACAAAAGACTCTTTCATATGTACCCGGCCAGAACAGATAATATCACCCCAAATCAACACAGCATCCTTATCCATATGGATTTCATTTTTAGCCAAAAAAATGGAATCCTTAAAGGGAGTTATGGGATGTGGGATATAGTGAAATATTGCATTTCTTTCCAATTGGATCTGAGTTTCCTGAACCGCTCCTATCTTCATGGGATGAACCTTGTTAAAAGATTGAGTGAACAACTTAAGTTCAGCAGCCTCTTTCACATGGACATCTATGGTCAATTTATCCTCATCCATTACACCTGGAGATGCACTCATGATGATCATCTCCAGATGTTCATGGAAGGTAGGTGAACCGTAATAAGTCAGTTTATAGGGAGCACTGTGATAACTCTCTTTTAAAACAGTTTTTTGGTTTTCTTTCTCCGCATTTATCTTAATTGCACTATCCATAAAACTGAGTTTTAATTCTCTAAAAGAGCATACTTCTTAATCCAATTTTTTACATCTTCCAATCCATCCAAAGTCATCATATTGGTAAAGATAAATGGCCTATCCCCTCTCATCTTTAGGGTATCCTTTCTCATGACCTCAAGATCAGCATTGACATAAGGAGCCAAATCTATTTTATTGATCAACAAGAGGTCCGATCGGGTTATCCCAGGACCACCTTTTCTTGGCATTTTCTCACCTTCCGCCACATCTAATACAAAGATGGTTACATCGGCCAAGTCAGGGCTAAAAGTTGCCGTTAGGTTATCTCCGCCACTTTCCACAAATATGATCTCAGCATCAGGAAATCGGGAGGCAAGATCCTCCACAGCTTCAATATTCATTGAAGCATCCTCGCGAATTGCTGTATGAGGACATCCCCCCGTTTCCACTCCCATGATGCGTTCGGCAGGTAATGCTGAATTTTGTTGAAGATACATGGCATCTTCCTTGGTATAGATATCGTTGGTAACAACACAAATGCTGTAATCCTCAGACATAGACCTTGTCAGTCTTTCAATCAATGCTGTTTTCCCAGAGCCAACAGGCCCTGCAACACCTATTTTTACGTAATTTCTTGCTGGCATATTTTTATGTTTTATGAAATGTAGATCCGTGTATATAGTTTTTCATGTTGCATGCAACGTATATCTTGAGCTACACAACAATTGCCGACCAGATCTTCCTTCAAATCGGCCTGTTTCTCAACCAAGTCATTAATAAGTGGCTGAAGTTTAAATAAAATCTGTTGCGCATCCATTTGGCTAATAGGAACCAGTTTGGCACAGTTGGTTACAATGCCATTTAAAGAGTTATAATAGAATGCACTCAATGCATCCTTATTATCAATCTTTTGCGCATGTGCATACATTGCAAATGCCATGGCATAATGCCCATGGTACTCATTGGCTTGAATGCCTTTCAGATAACTGCTGCATCGAGCAACAGGATGTAATTTCTCCGTCAACTTCAAGAACCTAATCCCAAGTTTCTTGCTCGCATCTCTGATCTCAAACGGGGCCTTATAAGCTGTTATTAAGGCGTCTAATTCCGCAATCCGCTTTTTGGTTGCCCTGGATTCACAGATCTCCCAAGTTTTATGGAAAAATGCGGCATCGTTATAGTAAAAGCTATTCTCCAACATGGAACTTGCATATTCCCGGGCAGTCTTGCTATCCTTGACTATCCCCTTAAATATGTAGGTTTCCAATCCATAAGAATGCGTAAATCCTCCGATCGGAAATACCGAATCGTTAATTTGCATGAGGGTCAACAGTGGATTCATCTTAATCTTCCTTTACTAATATTATTTTATTCTTAAAATTTGATACCTGATGCATCTTTAGTACATCAGTCCTTTCAATAACTCGTTCTTCAATCAATGGCCGGAATCCTGCTCTTTTTAATTGATCAAACAAAGGTTTTTCGAATGCCGTAATGACCTCATTTTGGTCATTGATAAATATTGGAATATGCTTATTCCCAATCTCAAAACAGGCAATCGCCATTTCCTTGATCGATTGCGGCTCAAAAACAATACAAGAGCAGGGCAATACCCGTACAACAATGCAAATTCCATCCGCATCATATAGCACATCTCCGTCCTCAAGTGCCACAGAGTCTAGGTTCCTGAAGCCTAACTCTTTCCCACCTGTACTATATGCCCGGATTATTCTTTTGGTTGTATCAAACCATTCCAGTTCTAAATATTCTATGGGATTTATGAAAACTCCAGAGCCTGAATGATGGATATTGCCTTTTATTGCTCTTGATACCAGCATGATTACTTAAAACAAGAAATATCTTTGTGCCATAGGAATTTCGCTAACCGGTTCACAGGTCGCTAAAACTCCATCCACGGTTACTTCATATGTATCTGGATTAACCACAATATTTGGCGTGGCACTGTTATGGACCATATCTTTTTTCATAACGGTCCTACAGTTTTTCACTGGCAAGTTCTTTCTGCTCAATTTCAATTTCTCCATATTCCCATTGTCAATGGAAATCTTGGATACGAAATTATAGCAAACAGAAGGCAAAGCACGTCCATAACTACCAAACATTGGCCTATACATGACTGGCTGTGGTGTAGGGATGGAACCATTGGCATCACCCATTTTTGAACTCAGGATCATTCCTCCTTTGATGATCAATTCAGGCTTCACGCCAAACATGCTCGTTTTCCACAATACCAAGTCAGCATATTTGCCCTTTTCGATGGACCCGATGTATTCATCTATACCATGCGCTTTAGCTGGATTTATTGTGTATTTAGCGATATAACGTTTCACACGGAAGTTATCACTGTCCTTACCTTTATCCTCCGCTAGTGGACCACGTTGTACTTTCATTTTGTGCGCTGTCTGGAAAGTCCTTGAAATAACCTCACCAACTCGACCCATTGCCTGGCTATCCGAACTCATGATTGAGAATACGCCCATATCTTGGAAGATATCCTCAGCGGCCATCGTCTGTGGACGGATCCTGGAATCGGCAAACGCTACGTCTTCCTTAATCTTTTTGTCCAAGTGATGCACCGCCATTAACATATCCAAATGCTCATCTACTGTATTTACAGTAAATGGTTTGGTCGGATTCGTCGATGCTGGAAGGATATTCGGGTACATAGCGATCTTGATGATATCTGGAGCATGCCCTCCACCTGCACCTTCCGTGTGGAAGGTATGGATCACACGACCATTAATGGCAGCAACAGAGTCCTCTAAGAAACCCGCCTCATTTAAGGTATCGGTATGTATGGCAACTTGAACATCATATTTATCGGCCACTTTCAGCGAGGCGTCAATGGTAGATGGAGTAGCACCCCAATCCTCATGGATCTTTACCCCCAATGCGCCGGCTTCAATCTGCTCCTCAATTGGTTTCATCGTGGAAACATTTCCTTTCCCAAAGAATCCAACATTGACAGGGATGTTCTCAAATGCTTCGAACATCTTTTCTAAATACCATTTCCCTGGTGTAACTGTAGTAGCATTGGTACCATCAGCTGGTCCAGTACCACCACCGATAAAAGTCGTAACTCCACTGTACAATGCTGTTTCAACCTGTTGAGGACTGATAAAGTGAATATGCGTATCGATTCCTCCAGCAGTAAGGATCATTCCGGCACCACTGTGGACTTCAGTAGACGCACCGATCACCATGCCATCAGTTACCCCTGCTTGAATATCTGGATTACCCGCTTTTCCAACTCCAACGATTTTTCCATCCTTAATACCCACATCGCCTTTTACAATTCCCCAGTGATCAATGATGATGGCATTGGTAATTACAAAATCTAGCACACCTTCATCACGCAAGGCACGTGCAGATTGCCCCATTCCATCACGGATGGTTTTACCGCCACCAAATTTGTTCTCTTCACCATATACATTGAAATCTTTTTCTATTTCAATAAAAAGCTCTGTATCGGCCAATCTAACTTTATCCCCAGTGGTCGGGCCAAAAAGTGATGCATACTTATCCCTAGGGATATGTAAAACGCCATCTATGTATTTAACCGATGATTTATCGATTCCTAATTTCTCTAATCCGAGTGCATCCAAACGCATTGCTGCAGTTCCAGCGGTTGTCAATCCAACCACTTTGATCCACTCTCTTCTATTCCATGTTCCCATTTTTACTGTGTTTTATGTTATTTGGAATTCCTATATTTTAGTTCTTTTATTTTCGCCATGGCAGCTGATTTCACTTTGGAGTCTGTAACCTTTCCATTGGTCAAACCGTTGAAACCATGAACCTCTTTATTGCCTCCGATCTCCACCAAAATGACCTTCTTCTCTTCTCCCGGTTCAAATCGGATAGCGGTACTGGCAGGAATGTTCAAACGCATGCCGAAGGCCTTCTCTCTATCGAAAGACAAAAATTTGTTGACTTCAAAAAAATGATAATGCGACCCTATCTGAATAGGTCGATCACCTTCATTCTTTACAGAGATATCAACGGTCTTATGACCGTCATTGGCAATAATCTCCTCCTTTTTCAATATGTATTCTCCTGGAACCATCTTATGTTTTTTTAAAGGTTAACGAATTGGATTATTTACGGTAACTAACTTTGTCCCATCGGGAAATGTTACCTCCACCTGAATATCATAGATCATTTCTGGGACACCTTCCATCACTTGGCTTTTTGTCAACAACTTAGTGCCGAACTCCATTAAATCTGCAACAGATTTCTTTCCCACTCGGGCCTCTTCCACAATCTGTGAACTGATATACGCTATGCTTTCTGGGTAATTTAACTTGACCCCCTTCTGGAGTCTTTTTGCAGCTAGCTCTCCGGCTAGATACAACATCAACTTTTCAGTCTCTCTCGGTGTTAATCGCATATGTTTTTTTGTATATATTTTTTTCTTATCCTCTTTTACAAAACTGGAATGGTAAAGTAAGCCCCTAGGGACAACCTGTTAAATTGTTGCCTATCCATGTTTACTACATCTTTGTATGAAACCGTATTTCCCATGTAGCCCAAATAGAACCTGAGGTCTTTTGTTAAGAATGGCTTATGTTGTAAGGCAGCGAAATAGGTATAGTTTGTCCTGAAATCATTCCCTAACTCATCATCCGCATTTGACCCGGCGGTCTCCACTCCTCCTTTTAAGGCAATCTCCCATTTGTCCGCCAAGAACTGGTCAAACCTTAAAATGGCAGATTTATAAACGATATCCTTCGAAAGGGTTCTTGCAGCCCCGGTCCTTGCATAGAAATCATTGATAACATTGGAACCGATTAAGGCATGATCAACCGCATAATATGAATATTGAAGATCTAGATAGATCATTTGACGATCGGTCTTGTACTTATTCGCTAATGAAACGGCATGGTTGGTATTGCCTTTTGCAAATTGAGATATATTATAAGACCATTTTGTATTGAATTTTTTCTCAGCAAATGCTCCTATCCAGGTAAAGTATGCTCCTAACGGTGCTTTCGATGCTTCCAACCCAGATGCTGAAAGGTTATTGTCTGCCAATAATCTATCAAAACTGTGGTTACTGGTATTATAGACCTGCAGATTTAGGGAGTGATTGGGATCGACCTCATAACTCAGCATTCCTCCGACCACAAATAGATTTAAGATCCGGTCTACGTAGTCTGTAAATTTATACTCATAAATGGGGTTATTCTCGAATTCATAACTACCCACAATTGCACTTTGCTTTCCTAAGGTAACCGACCATTTATTGTCTTTGCCGAATTTGTATTTCAAAAAAGCAAAATCTAATGCAGCAGATCCATTGTCTTGACTAGTGGGTGCAAAGGAGCGGTTAAGCCTAAACCTAACCTTATAAGAAAGTTGGTCATTGTAATCTCCTCCTAATAAAATACGCGCTTCATCAAGATTGGCATTTACCTTACTGTCATCATTCCCTAAGTTGTTGGCATTTAATCCGGCACGGAGCAATACATCTAAATTGATCAGCTTGGAAGCCTTGGGTTCTTTTTGCCTAATGCTGTCTTGTTCGGATTGTTCGTTCACCAAAGAATCGGTCAATTCTTCAGCTAGGGAAAGCTGTAAAAATAAAAGGGGAAAAAGGATTATCAGGAGATGTTTTTTCATGTCGAAATTATTCGGTACTGACCAAATATAGTTTCAACATATAAAAATGAAATTAGCCTGAAATTAGAATGAGATTAGAAAGATGGTTTAGGGATTTTCACACTGACCGTAGTCCCTTTATTTTCCTCCGTATCGAGCTCTAGTTGAACATCATGCAAGATGAAAATATTGCGCGCCAAAACTAATCCAAGGCCATTTCCATAGATCTCGCCGACATTGGAAGCCCTAAAAAAGGAATAATAGATATTGGAAAGATCTTTTTCTGGAATACCGATTCCTTGATCAATAATTTTAATAATGATAAACTCCTGATCAAATTCCATGAGAACTTTTACCGCTTTGTCGTCACCATATTTTATGGCATTGGACAATATATTACTAAAGGCAATATAGAACAGATCTGGGTTTGCTTTCACCAACAGATCATCACTATCCTCCGGTATATTGCTGAGATCAAACTGAACTTTACTGTTGCTGTTTAACTCCGTTTCGGTTTTAATTACTTCAAACAATAATTCATCGATACGTACTGGAAGTATATCTCTAATTTTCCGTTGGCTCCCCAAACTCGACATCACCAAAAGGTCTTTGATCATAAACTTCATGCGGTTGGTATGATGTATGATCGTGTCTATTGACTGATAGGCTTCATGCGATCGGTCGATTTGTTGTTGTGCAAGTTCTGCTTCCCCGCCGATAATGGTCAATGGAGTTCGTAGGGAGTGGGATGCATTCCCAATAAAGCTTTTTTGCAATTGGACTGCAATATCCAAGCGGTCAAGCATGGAATTATAGTTAGTATATAATTGATCAATTTCATCGCCTTCACTACTGAATTTATTGCTGAGTCGATGATCAAGGGTGGCAATGTTGACCTTTTCCAGCTCATCATTCAGTACTTTCAACGGATTAAGGATCCTATTGGCAAAATAAAAAGCCAACCCAATGATGAACACAAAGGAAATTAAACCGCCCGTTAGCAAAGTTTGATCAAGGTCCTTTTGCTCTCCATGTCCATAATCATCAATCCCCTCAGAAATCACCAATAAGTTCTCGGCATGCTGCTTATCCTCAAAAAACAGGGCTAAATAAGAAACATTTTTATGGAGAAAGGTAGCTCTACCCTCTTCGATTGCTGTTTTATAAAACTCAGATGGCATGGGCAGGTCAGGCCTGATCCGCAATTGGTTGCTCCCTTTAACAATCCTGAGGTAGTAATCATTTCCTTCTGCCAACTGCTTCAGGTATTTCCGCTTTACCTCATAATAAATTTGATTGTTATACTCATCATTTTGGATGATATGTTCTCCAACTATGCGGGCATTTTCTTCTAAACGATGGAAAAATTTGGTCTGTAAGCTGTCTCTGGTAAAATAGGAGACATAATAGGCAAATAGTACGATCAAACTAATTGCTATTAAGGAAAAGGATAATATGATCTTTGCCTTAATTTTCATTCCGCATCACGTATCCCATACCAATAACGGTATGGATCAACTTGTTCTCGTATTGTTTATCGACCTTTTTCCGAAGATAGTTGACATAGACATCAACCACATTGGTACTCATGTTGATATCCATCTCCCAAACTTCCTCCAGGATATCCATCCTTGAAATCACCTTGTTTTTATTGACCATCAGATATTCCAATAGGCGGAATTCCGTAGCGGTCAAGGAAATAGCCTTTCCGTCACGTGAAACATATTTACTGGACCTGTCTAATAACAGGTCGCCTATCTGGATAAGATGATTGCTGGAATTGTTACTGTTGGATTTACGTAATTGCCTATGAATCCTAGCTTTGAGTTCTTCAAGCTGAAAGGGTTTTGTCATATAATCATCGGCATCCCTATTGAAAGCTTCTACAACATCTTCTGTTTGATCCAAAGCTGTCAAGATCAAAATAGGAACATCCTTGTCAAAGCTGCGTATCTGTCTGCAGACATCCAACCCATTCATTTGCGGTAACATAACATCTAATATAATCAGATCAAACTTCTTGGAGCTAGCTAATTTTAACCCACTAATTCCATCAGTGGCTACAGAAATTTGAAAATCCTCATATTTCAACCCGCGTTGAATAAGGGATATTACTGAACTCTCATCTTCGACTAATAATATTTCCAATACTTTTTAGATATAATACGTGAATCGTAATAAATATACAAAAAAGTGAAAGTTATTTGCTTAAAGTCTAATAAAAGGATTCAATTAGATTAAAATTTTACATTAATCTAATTTTTAGATAATATCATCTTCGCATCCTCATCCTCTAACCTATCAACCTCTTGCTTCAATAATTTCTCTAATCGAACCTGTACTTTCTTGAATTTTGTCTGCCCATAGACATTCTTCATCTCACGCGGATCTGATTTCATATCATATAATTCCCAAGCATCCACTCTTTTATAGAAACGGATCAATTTATAACGTCCATCGCTCACACCAAAATGGGGTGAAACCGCATGTTCTCCATTCTCATAATAATGATAATAGATCTGATCTTGAATATCTTTTTTCTTGCCGTTCAACAAACTCAAGAATGACCTACCTTGCATATCAGCAGGCACCTTCGTTCCACTCAATTCCAAGAAGGTCGGACCAATATCAACATTGGAAACCATTCCCGTAATTTTGGAATTTGGCTTGATCATGCCGGGCAGTTTCATCAACATGGGGGTACGGAATGATTCCTCATACATAAAGCGTTTGTCAAACCAGCCATGCTCACCCATATAAAAGCCTTGATCGGAAAGATAAAGCACCAAGGTATTGTCCTCTAGGTTCTGCTCCTTTAAATAATCCAATACGCGGCCAATATTGCGGTCCATCGACTCGGCTGTATTTAAATAATCAACCATATAACGGTGATATTTCCATTCTGCCAGGGCTTTTCCGCTCAGGTTTGATTTTTTCAACTCCTCATAGATTGGTTTATAGTAATCTACGTAAGCTTGGAATTGTTCATCAGTCATCCGGCTGAAATTTCCATCAGCGCGCATTTTCTCGATATTTTCAAACATCTTCAGGTCATAGCCCATCTGCATATCCTTATCGATACTCATCTCTTGCTGCGCAGCTGCCTTTCTACCTGCATAATCATCATAGAAGGTTTCAGGTAATGGGATCTGCTTATGATCATTTTTACCGAAGTCTTCAACGGCCGGCATCCAGGTCCTATGTGTATTTTTATGGCCTATGATCAAGCAAAAGGGCTCTTGCTTATCCTGTCCTTTTAACCAATCCAATGCTTTATCAGTCACCAAGTCCGCTACATAGCCATCCTCTCTTGCCACGACTTCCTTTTCCCCTTCTTTACTGCTGATAAAATCGGGATTAAAATAATGTCCCTGTCCGGTCAGGATACTATAATAGTCGAATCCTTCCAGTTTTCTGCCCAAATGTATCTTACCGATCCAAGCTGTTTGGTAACCATTGTTATGAAGTTCTTTAATGAAGGAGTTCTGACCATGGTTGAAATTAGAGGTCTCATTATCCTTAAATCCGTTTTTGTTGCTATATTTTCCAGTCAATAAGCTGGCGCGACTCGGCCCACAGATCGAATTGGTGACATACCCACGCGTAAAAATAGCCCCCTCTTTTGCAATCCGGTCCAAATTTGGCGTATGGCCAACCTTGGAACCATAGGCTCCAATGGTCTGGTAGGAATGGTCATCAGAAATAATAACTACAATATTGGGCTTACGCTGAGCGAAAGTTGCCAAGCTGAATAGGCAAAAACAGATAAAAGTTAGTATGCGCATGTATTCTAAAAGTTTAGGAAGCTTCAAATATAAGCATTGCTTCCGAATCATCCTGTTTCTGGATTTCATCTTTTAACTTTTTCATCATTTCCGCTTGTTTCTCAGTATAGTTAGGATTATTGTAGAGATTCTCCATTTCTTTTGGATCCTTGCGCATATCATAGAGCTCCCAAGAATTGACTTTATTATAGAAACGGATTAATTTATATTGTCCGTCACTCACACCAAAATGCGGAGAAACATTATGGATTCCATCCTCATAATAATGGTAGTATAATTGTTTTCTATCCCCTTTTTTACCATGCACGATCGCACTGAAAGATTCCCCTTGAATATCTTCTGGAATCGGCACCCCTGCCAAATCCAACATCGTAGGCGCAATATCCACGGTCATCAAAAGATCGTTGACCTTCCTGGACTTTTTGATTTCTTTAGGGAAGCGCATCATCATTGGCGTACGGAAGGATTCCTCATACATAAAGCGTTTGTCAAACCATCCGTGTTCGCCCATGTAGAACCCTTGATCGGACATATAGATCACAATCGTATTCTCGGTCAGGTGATGCTCATCCAGGTAATCCAATACCTTTCCTATATTTCTGTCCATTGATTCAGCAGTATTCAGGTAATCGGTCATATACCGTTGGAATTTCCATTCTGCCAATTTCTTTGGATCCGAAAAATCCTGACTCGCATAATCGGCTTTTACCTTCGCATAATATTGTCTGTATTTCTCACGATCGGACTCATCCATTCTCCTGAAATTGGACTCTTTCATCCAATCCTCTTCGGTTTTAAATAGCTTTAGGTCGTAATCTAATTTGATATCCTTGCTGATCTGCATTTCCTGGATCTTAGCAGCCTCTCTTCCCTTGTAATCATCATAGAAATTATCTGGTAATGGGAATTTCTTATGGTCATTCTTTCCAAAATCCTGTGGGTCTGGATCCCATTCCCTATGGGTTGCTTTATGACCTAGTATCAAACAGAATGGCTTTTCTCCATCCAAGGACCCCATCCAGTTCAATGCCTTTTCGGTTACAATATCCGACACATAACCCTTCTCCCTGGTCAATTCCCCTTTTTGGTTCTTGAAGTCAGGATTGAAATAATGCCCTTGGTTTAGCAGTACATCAAAGTAATCAAACCCTTCCAAAGTATCCCCTAAATGCTGTTTTCCAATCCATGAAGTTGTATACCCTGCCTTTCTGAGCTCTTTGACAAAGGAATTCTGGCTATGCTCAAAATGGGACTTTTCATTTTCCCGGTAACCATTTTTATGACTGTATTTCCCCGTCAACAAACTTGCACGGCTTGGCCCACATAGGGAATTGTTCACATAGGCGCGGTTGAAAAGTAAGCCTTCCTGAGCAATACGATCAATATTGGGCGTACTGCCAATCTTGGAGCCGTATGAAGAAATGGTCTGGAAAGAATGGTCATCGGATATAATGATCACGATATTTGGAGCCTTCTGAGCAAAAAGCACATTTATTCCGAAAACGAAAAAAAGCAGGTAGGTAGATAATCTAATCATACATTAAATATACAAATTCAAGGTTAAATATTATTGATTTAAATAAATCCAGAAATACTGTAAAATATTGCTTTCAGTAATTTGCAGAATCAATAAAAATGAGGACTTTTGCGTAATAATTTCATTACATGAAAAAGCTTTTTTCCCTCATTGTATCAACTCTTCTTTTCCAGTTTGCTCTTGCCCAACAAGAAGTTTATAAAATCATTTATACCATCTCCTTAGATGAGTCTTTCAAGTCCAACATCAAGGAATTGGGACAAGGTGAAAGTGAAGAATTAGAATTGTTTCTAACTCTATTGTCTGAAATGGAAGGTAAACCACTGATGGAGGCATGGGTCAGTGAGCATCAAAACAAAATCCATAACCTGTACTTTGAACCCACTTTACAACTCAGAGATACAAAAAACAAAACCCTATTTTTTTTAGATTCATTAGCAAAAAGTTTTTCCAAGGAAGAATATGCTCCCGAGAGTGAATTTAATCTGCGAGTAAACTTAGATTCTGAAAAGACGGAAATGATCGCTGGATTTCCCAGTAAATTGGCAATTTTAGAATTACAGGATGAATCTAATGCAGGGGAACCTGAAATAGTTGAGGTATGGTATACGGATAAGATACCTGCAATTTTTTGGGGTAAATACCAATACCTGGATAAAATACCGGGTCTAGCTCTGAGGGTAAATGCGTTAGGTGCTGCGTATCAGGTGATGGAAATATCAAAAACCCAGGTTCCCGATAATTTCTTTGAAGTCCCTTCAGATTATTCCGATGAAGAATTAACGGAAATGGATCTAGGCGATGGAATGACCGCATATTACGATTCAACAAGTTTTTTATTTGGCTTAAAAAATCCAAATGGCGAAATCATCACCCAACCGAATTATTTGACAATAGCACCATTTAACAATGGAATAGCTGTGGCAGTAGACGAAGGAAACTTTGCAGGATTGATCGATGCTAACGGTAAGAACCTGACTGAATTCAAATTTGATAATATCCAGTATGACCCCGTTCTTAATACTTATCTTTTCTCATTGGAAGGAATGATGAGTGTGATGGATGCAAAAGGAAATAAAATCTGGAACAATGAATTTGAATATATCACTCCTTTCTCAGCGAATTACACCATTGTAATGACTTCGCTAAAGTTTGGACTTGCAGATCAAAAAGGTAATATCGTATTGCCCTTAGGAGAGAACGTCATCTTAAGTAATGACAACAAATACTATGTTTCAGAAAAGGATGGACTATACGAAATATTTCAAATTGAAGGCAATAAACTGATTACTTCAGGAAATTACTATTTAGGATTATCCAATGAGGATGACTTATTCATCATATCAAAAGATAGCGAAAACTTCGGATTGATTAATTCAAAAGGTGATACTATTCTTCCTTTGGAATATAGCTATATAAATCCTTTTGAAAATGGAAAGGCTATCGTTTTAAAAAATGGTGAATCCGAAGAAAGGGTCATCAATACCAAAGGAAAATTCATTAACAACCCCTAAACATGACTTATCAAATCAACACCCTACATCGAGGGAGATTTATCTGGATATTGCTAGGCTCCCTTTTTGTGGTTGGGTATTTTTTATCACTTAGCACCCTACAAGAAATCTATAAGATCTTGATCCTATTGTTCTTTATCCCTGCCATCATGTGGGCAGCGGTCCGTTTCAGCAAACAGAACTCTACTTGGGTAATCGATAAGAGTAACATTAACATTACCAAGTTTGGCCAGGAAATCCAGATCCCCATCGCAGAAATCACCTATCTCAAGAACCATATCCGATCCGGAGGAAACCTTTTAGCCTTTCATAAAAAGGGAAAAATGAGCACCGTACGGATCTGGAGAAACAAGATTTTTGCCAGCAATGATCAATTCGATCAATTGATCCAAACAATCAAAGACCTCGGAATCGAAATCGTCATCGGATAAGCCTGTCATTTTCAAATGTTAAATTTTATATATTTGGCATTATGAATCTAAAAAACACTCTTGGCTTACTAGTCTTGGCTCTTTGTTCCCTAACATCCTTTGCACAGCGCAAAACGTATTGGGATCAGAAAGTCGATTATACCATGGATATTGATGTCAACGAAAAGACATTCCAATACGATGGTAAGATGAACCTGAAATACAGCAATAATTCTGGACAAGAATTGAGCAAGGTCTACTTTCACCTCTATTTCAATGCCTTCCAACCTGGAAGCATGATGGATGAGCGTTTGAAAACCATTCCTGACCCGGATGCAAGGATGGTAACCAATGTTGGTACTAAAGAACAACCTGTTCGTCAAAGCCGTATTTCTGCCCTGTCACCAGATCAGATCGGATTTCAAAAAATCAAATCGGTAAAATACAATGGTACGGATGTAACCTTCAAAGAAGATGGCACCATCCTCGAGGTAACCTTGCCTACAGCGATCAAAGATGGCAGTACGGTAGAGTTTGACTTGACATGGCAAGCTCAGGTGCCTGAACAGATCCGCAGAAGCGGTCGTAATTCAAAAGAAGGTGTAGCATTCTCCATGACCCAATGGTATCCTAAAATGGCCCAATTCGATGAGTTCGGCTGGCACCTGGACGAATACATTGGTCGTGAATTTATTGCCCCTTTCGGAAATTTCGATGTTACCATCCATATCAACAAAGATTATGTGATCGGTTCTTCTGGAAAATTACAGAACCCTGCTGAAGTAAAGGGCTATGTAAAAAATGCCAAGATCAAAACCAAAAACAATAAGGCTTCTTGGCATTATAAAGCCGAGAATATCCATGATTTTGCTTGGGCAGCAGATCCTAAATTTGAAGTGGATTCTGCCAAAACAAAATTAGGAACTACTATCTATACGATTTACCTACCTACAGACCAAGAGGTTAAGGATAATTGGAAAACAGCATTAGGATTAGCTACGGAATTCTTTGATTTTACCAGTGAGAACTTCGGTGCCTATCCTTGGAAAACCTACTCGATCGTACAAGGTGGTGATGGTGGAATGGAATATGGAACAGCAACCTTGATCACAGGTGGGAGAAACCTGAAGGGATTGGTTGGCGTTATCTTCCATGAAGCAGCGCACTCTTGGTACCAACAGTTGTTTGGTGTGAATGAAACAGTCGATGAATGGATGGATGAAGGTTTCACCAGTTATATTGAAGAACTGGCATACACTGAACTGTTTGAAAAACCAAAAGCAAGAGCACTTAACCCTATCGGTTCAGCTTATAATTCTTACTATCGCTTGGCTAAATCTGGAAAAGAGGAACCAATGAGTCTATTAGCAGACTATTACAATACCAACTTTGCCTATAGCATTGAAGCCTATAGTAAAGGTGGAGTATTGGCAGAACAAATGGGCTATATCATTGGAAAGCAAAACTTGCAAAAGACCTTCTTAAATTTCTATGATATCTGGAAATTCAAACACCCAACTCCTAATGACTTTAAAAGGGTAGCGGAAGAGACCTCTGGAATCAATTTGAAATGGTATTTCAACTTGTTTATCAATACTACGAGAACAATTGACTATGCCATTGCCAATGTTTCTGAAAACAGCATTGAAATCCAAAATAAATCGAACTTGGCTATGCCTATCGACCTATTGGTAGAATATGAAGATGGAAGCAAGGAACTTTTCTACATCCCATTACGTGAAATGCGCGGTGAAAAACCGGCTGAGCAATATGATATTTACCAAGGTGTAAAGCGCACGGTCCTTACGGATTGGTTCTGGACAAAACCAACTTATTCAGTGCCAGTTACCAAGAAAGTGAAAAAAGCTTGGATTGACCCTACTCAAAGGCTTGCTGACATCAACTACGATGACAATGCCTACGGTTTATAAATATTAAAAAATCTAGCAAGTAAAAAGGCTGTTCCCCATGATGGGGAACAGCCTTTTTACTTAATTTCCATGGTCAGTTTATTAGTAACTTTTCTTTGACCTTGTTTTAGTCTCATTCGAGACACATTCCGAATTTTCCGAATATGTCTCGAACAAGACTAAAACGAATCTCGAAGCCCATGCCAAAATTTTTGAACTTCAGGCTCAACAAATATTATTTCAGTACTTTTTCCAACAGTTCCTTTAACTCTGCGACTGCTTTTGGATTTTGTTTAGCGATATTATCTTTTTCTCCCGGATCTTTTGACAGATCATATAATTGATCTTCGGGATGATTGCCCAGTTCAGTTCCGGTCAGTTCATTGAAAGCTCTCCCCTTGCTAGGCTTGATGTATTTCAAATTTTCTTTTGTAATAGAGAAGGTTCCTGCAGATTGAACAAGGAATTCCCTTCCTTTTTTATCATTCCCGATAAATGCATTCCAGATATTCTCACTATCCAATTCGTCTTGATTGGACAACGGTTTTTTAAAGAAATTGGCAAAACTGGAAAGAAGATCCATCTGACAGACTAAAGCGTCTGACACCTGCTGTTTCTTGATGCCTTTTGGCCAGCTGATAATAAAGGGAACACGGGTACCTCCTTCAAAAGCCGAATATTTACCTCCTCTGTATGGACCAAATGGATTATGTCCATTCAGCTGGGTCACTGCTCCGTCTACATAGCCGTCGTCCAATACGGCCCCATTATCACTGGTAAAGATAATGATCGTGTTTTCATAGATCCCCTTATCCTTTAAAGCTTGGACTATCTCGCCTACGGTATGGTCCAATTGTAGGATCGCATCGCCTCTGTAACCTAAGCCACTCTTCCCCTTGAACATGGTAGAAGGCATTCTTGGGACATGAGGTTCGGTAGCATGGTAGCTCAAGAAGAATGGTTTCCTGGCATTTTCACGGATATATTGAATGGTCTTATCGGCAAAAGTCATGGTTACTTCCTCATCCACCCATCTGGCCTGCAGGCCGCCAGTCATCCAGCCTATCCTTCCAATTCCATTGATAATGGTTTGGTTATGTCCATGGTTGGGACTAGCTTTCATTTTTAATAGTTCCGGATTTTCAAGCCCTGTCGGTTCGTTTCCGATCTTCTGTTTATAGGAAACCTCAATGGGATCATTTGGATCCACCCCTACCACGCGATGCCCTTCCAAGAAAACGGTTGGGACACGATCTGCCGTCGCAGGGAAGATATAGGAGTAATTGTAGCCTACTTCCAATGGTCCTGGTTTTATACTTTCATTCCAGTTCTTTTCAACCTGAGAGCCTAATCCTAAATGCCATTTCCCGATTATTGCTGTTTCATAGCCCTGTTGTCTAAAGAGCTCTGGCAAGGTCATCTGCCCCTGATCGATAATCAGGGCAGCATCCCCGGGCAATACCCCTGTTCCGGTTTTTCGGAATGGATATTTGCCTGTCATCAGGGAATATCTAGAAGGTGTACAGGTTGCAGCAGAGGAATGTCCATTGGTAAACCGGATGCCCTGATTAGCTAGTGCATCAATATTGGGGGTTTTGATTTTCGTTGCCCCATAGATGCTCAAATCTCCATAGCCTAAGTCATCTGCATAGATCATGACTACATTCGGTTTCTGTTGGCCGAAACTCAATAAAGGGAGGAATAATAGCAAGAATAAAGCTTGGTTAAGCTTTAAATAAAGGATTTTCATAGAAATGATTGGGTTTAGAATATACCCGAATATACAGATTTTATTGAAATGAGCAGAAAAGGGGGGAAATAATGAAGGCTGCCCGTGATGAGGCAGCCTTTCAGTTTTTTCTAATTGTGTATTAATTACCGGTACCCCAGTTTCTATTGGCTTTTTCGCCCATGACGAATTCTAGGACTCCACCATTTAAAATATCTTTATGGGAGATCTCGGCTTTATTTAAGATTTTGCCATTTAATTTAGCAGACTGTATATATTTAAATCTATCCGAAGCATTTTTTGCAATGACCGTAAAGGTCTTTCCGTTTTCCAATTGGATGACTGCCTTTTCAAAGAATGGCGAACCGATGCTATACATTCCAGAGCCTGGAGTAACCGGATAGAAACCCAGTTGGGAGAACACGACAAAAGAGGAAAGTCCACCTCCATCTTCATCTCCTGGAACCCCCATGAGGTCATTGCGGAACCATTGCTTGATCAAGGTCTTGATTCTCTTTTGGGTCTTCCAAGGTTGACCAGCATAATTGTACAAGTAAGGGATATGTAGAGATGGTTCGTTTGCCATGGAAAACTGCCCAACGTTTCCGGTGTGATCCGGTAATTGCTGGTAAAAATCAAATTTGGACTTGCCTAAAGGCTGTACAAACATTTCATCCAGATAGTTGACGAATTGTTCATTTCCTCCCATCAGATTGATCAAATCAGGGATATTGTGCTGAACATCCCAACGATAGATCCAAGCATTGTTCTCTCCATAATATTCCCTAGCGCCTTGGCCTCCTGAAAACACATAATCGAATGGTTCCAAGAATTTCCCTTTCTCATCTTTAGGGTGGAAGAATTTTGTTTCTTGGTTGAATAGGTTCCTATAATTGAAAGACTGTTTCATAAATTTCTCATAGTCTTCTGTCTTACCTAAATGTTTAGCCAGTTGCGCCAAACACCAAAGGTCATACGAAGTACCTAAAGTAACGGCCACTGGTTGACGGCGCTCGAAACTATGTACCTCTGGATAGGTTTCCTTTTCACCAGGATGCAGAGCTGGGATATAACCTTTTTCAAAGAAAAATTGATCCATCTTACCAGCAGGTTTACCTGACCATGGAGCCAAAGTCTTTTCTGTAATAGCACCTTTTGCAGCTCGGTAAGCTTCTTCAACATTGAATGAACGGACACCTTTCTCGTAAGCATCTAAGAGTGCCGCTACCCCGTGGTTGGAGTTCATTCTGCGACTATCGCCAGTGATCTCAGGGAAAGTAGGCAACCAGAAGTTAGGCATCTGTTCTGACATGCGAACGAATGATTGCAGGATATTGCCTTCCTTCTTGGTATCGATCAAGACATTGAGAGGATGGTGGGCACGATATGAATCCCAAATCCAGTCATCTGTAAAGAATGGGACTCCCTCATCTGAATGGACCTTGCCGTCAAAGGCACTGAAGTAGCGACCATCTTCAGAAATATTGACTGGTCTTTCAAAGGTTCTGTAAAGGGAAGTATAAAAAATGTTCTTATCATTTTCATTTTTCCCTTCCACCTTCAATTTACCAAGGGCCTTATTCCAGGTTGCTTTTCCATCTGTCTTCACTTTTTCCAAATCGAAGTTCTTGATTTCACGGTTTAGGTTTGCTTTAGCCTGAGCTGCATCGATAAAGGAAATACCATAACGAACTTTTAAAGTCTTAGCCGCTGTTGGGAATGTCAAGACTAAATTCGCCTGATCGCCTGAGGCTTCAGTGGACTTGCTGACCTGACCATTGTTTAAGCTACCAACTTCGGTAGGTTTTTGGTCAAATTCTGCATAGATATAGACCTTTGTATTGTTCCCGATATCCTGACTTCCAGATACACCGTTTCCATCCCATTTCACATCGCCCTTGCGAGAATTAAAGATCAGTTGTGGCTGCCCTGTTTTTTCAAAGCCCAATTCATAGATTGCGGCCTGATGGGAAACAGCAAAGTCAACCTGAATATTATCCTCATCCAAATAAACGGAATAGCTATATGGATTGATGATTTCCTGATCATAGCTATAGTTCAATACCGGTTTTAAACCTCGGGTTCCCGAGACAATTGGGCTCAGGTTAAAGGCAGAGCTTCCGCGGTGACTGGTGACGATCAAAGGAAGGCCTTTGATGCGATCCGAGGTATAGTCAGCCCTTTCAGGATAGACACGTAACAGGGAATTTGGTAAATGAACGGTTGGGTAAGTTGGCACCAACAGGTGGGAAATATTTCCCATATAAGGATTGACATAATCTACCTCTGACTTTTGGGCCTGGGCTTGGGTTGCAGAGATAAAAATCATTGCCATGGCTGCAAAGCTCTTCCCTTTGCTCCAAATTTTCCCAATTCGCGGAATTTGACTCTTGAACATAGTGATCTAGTAATGTAATCTGAAAAAACACCGTTTACTGTTATACCGACTTCGAAATAAGCATTAGATTGATTGGTTTACAACAGGTCCACTATCAAATTTAATAAAAAAAATTACAAAAAAGATAGGTAGTAAAAAGGTTTTAGCTAATAATTTAGGGAATAATAACCCATAAAAAAACGCCTATGCGAGGGCATGGGCGTTTCCAGTATTTTTAAGCGATTATTTAATCTGCATATGTTCCAGATGTTTTCCCATCAACCATTTTTCGCCGACCACTTGGAAGCCTAGACGTTCATATAGTTTTTTAGCTTTCGGGTTATCATCATCGACCAATAAGCCTAATACCGTTTTATTCTTCGTAACATATTCCCCGATCAGGAATTCAATAATTTTCGATCCCAAACCTTTACCCTGTTGATTGGGATTGACCCCGATGCAATCAATATAGAATTCGCCTGCTTGTGTTTCGTCTTCAGGGTTGAAATCACGTTGGAATTGGGTTTCTACATACTGTGCAACCGGCTTTCTTAATTCATGCAATTTTGAACCGTCATAAATGAGGGCAGTTGCCACAACTTCTCCGGCCTCTTCGATGACCCAATTATTATTATAGGAATATTGGTTGCCTTCTTGTCTTACCAATTCTGTCAAAAAATGCAAGGCTTGCTGCTGGTCTCTTTTTCCAATAAAACGGTAGGCAATCTCTTCCATGGCCAACAATAAATAACTTGCTATTTGTTCCGAATCCTGCTTTAATCCTCTTCTAATAATCATTGTTAAAATAATATTTTGCCCTAAGATAAAAATTAATCTAAAAATTGACGAGGATGAGCTTGTATCCCTCATCCGTCCGGAGAAACTCAAATGTCTTTGATACATATGGGAATTCGTCGTACAAAGACAGGGATATGACCGGATACTTTGCATCTAATGAATCACCACATTGATCGAGATACTTACTATAGGATTCGCCTTCAAATATGAAATAATTTAAGCTGGATTTAGAGATATCGTATTTTTTCGATCCGCTGATAACAGACTCGAACAGTTCCTTTAATATATCACCTTGACGGTTGATGTATTTAGGACTTTCCTCAAATACCCATTGATTTTGGTCCTCATGCCAATAGGCGATGCTGTCATAGGAATGGGAGATCAATTGTTCTTTTGTTATTTCATTGGAAAATAATTTAGGAAAAAGCTGTTCAAACTCTTTTACATAGTCCATAAAGGCATAAGTATTACCATTTTTCCCCTTAAATTTTTCCCATGCCCTATCTTCAGGTAAAGAGCCATTGATACTCACTTGGTAAAAATTCAGGTTATCATTGTATGGGAAATCCTCAATAAGGACCTGATTATTCGTATCGATCAACATACTTTTTCCGCCCACAAAATAGGAATGTTCGTCATCAGGACTATCCCTTTTTCTTTGGGCACCCTTTAAGGCAGGGATCATTCCATTTTTGACACGTCCTAAGCCATTATAGATAGCAGGAATTTGAATTTCGCCTTCGGCATTAAGCATGCCTACCAGGTCATTTGCTTGATCATAGAAACGGATAAAGCCTTCACTCTCGCAATCCGGAACATTGTCGAAATAGTAGAGGCTGTCATTGCCAACCTTTCTTCCGGTCTTGGTCAGGAAATAAGAACGAAATTCTTCCTGATCGTTGACCTCTGTTACCGAAATGATATTGTCAAAAGAACTTGGGATCCTACTGACAGCTTGTAGGGAGAGTGGAACAATAACTTTTCCTTGCCGATCTTGATAGCCGACCAAGGTAGAATCAGCATTGTAGAATGCCTTTAGGTTTCTACTGACTTGCGCAAAAAGGATATTAGGAAGCAGGAAAGCACATAAAATTAATAGCAGTTTCATACAGAAAAGATAAGAAAAAACCAGCTTTCTGTGAAAGAACTTTTATTGAAAATGCATTAACGTTTTTTCTTGTTTTTCTTCTTTTTTTCCAATTGGTCAATCCTTGCCGTTAAGGCTGCAATGGTTATTTCTTGTGATTGAATGGTAGACTGTTGAGCGCTGATTACTTTTTCCAGGGCAGCGGACAAGGTACCATTATCGATAGGTTTATCGATTTTAGAAGGAAGGGTAATGGCGACTTCATGAAGTTGATGATTATCCTCTCTCAACATCTCGCCGGCACCAGAGACTAACCATTCAGGAGAAATATCGGCATAGCTAGATAGAATAGTGGCTATTGCATCGGAGCCTAGGGCGGAGTTTTTTTGTACGCCCTTAAAATTTGCATAGGAAAGACCCAATCCTTTAAAAAACTCGACTTTGTGTATCCCCTTTGATTCGGCAATCAATAGTACTCTCTCTTTGATATTACTCATAGTATCTAGTGTTAATAAGTTTGGATAAAATATAGACTAAATTTATTAATATTTTCAGGAATAGCAATAAGTTAACAATAATATAATAAGGTTATTGTTGAGATTCTGCGGGTGATTGCAGTGCTGTGGAGGAAGGTTTGGGCAATAAGAAAGCCGGCAAAACCCAAGGTTTTACCGGCTTTCCACAAATGTCTAATTATTAAAACTTGAAGTTAAAACCAAGGTTAATAGCTCCGAAATTGACATCATTATTTACGGCACGGTAACCGCCGAAAAGTTCCCATTTCTGTTGTTGGTAACCAATTTTCGGCATATAGTAGAAACCTCCAGCATCTTCACCACCTGAAGTAGTCAGTGCATACCCCAGATCGGCTCCGATGAAGAATTCAGGAACGATAGAATATTGTCCAGACGCAGCCAAAGGGATGTAGTTGAAATCTGTAAAGCCCGCATCTTTATAGTCCGACTTCAAGAAATAGTTCTGGAATCCAACGGTAGGACCTACCTGGAACTTCTCGCCAACGTTCCATAGGTACGCCGCATCAACACCGGCTGTAAATGAGGAAACATCAGCAACATCGCCAACTGGAAGTCCAATGTTAGCTCCGATCTTGAATTGACCTGGGCTCTGCGCTTTAGCGCCAAAACTTAACATTAAAATGGATGCAGCAAATACTAATTTTTTCATTTGAAATAGTTTTATGTGATTGATTTTTTCAGGCAGGTTTCAAAAATCGTTCCATCATTTGAGAATTTCTCAGCCCTTGGGGACCCCTCAAAAACTACATGTTTAAACAACTATTGATTAATATTTTTTATTTAAAGAAAATGTTAGCCATGCCTGTTTTTAGTTCACAATTAATTAATAAATTATAACTAATAATTTAACATTTATTTAAAACTCCCTTAAAATAGCTTTGCTTTTTTTGCAGAAATAAATGGAACAGGGGTTCTATTATTAATCTAAATATTATTTATGGATTTATTAACCGTCCGAAATTTTCGGAAATACAGCAAAATTGGCTATGCCCTCTTATGCTGTGCACTCATTGGAAAATCCGCTTCGGCAAGTAGCATTGATGAAGCCCATTTCCATGAAACTCCCACCAGCTTATCCTTCCAGACCCAAGCCACTGGTAAGATAAAAAACGAAGCCAACGAAGTATTAGTTGGTACCACAATCCGAAACCTAACCAACAAGCTAAGTACTGCAAGCAAACTAGATGGTTCATTCCAAATTGACGCTAAACAAGGGGATGTATTAGAATTTACCTCTCTCGGTTATGTTACTCAAACCATTACCTATTCAGGATCTCCGATCAATATCACGATGTTGAAGGATGAATCGGCATTGGAAGAGGTCGTAGTAACGGCAATCGGTATCAAACAACAGAAACGTAAGTTAGGTTATGCAACACAGGAAGTGAAAACGGAGGTGTTGGATCAATCTAAAACCATGAATATCGGAAATGCCCTTTCAGGACAGGTTGCCGGATTGACGGTAACCAATCCTACAGGTATTTTCCAAAAACCTAATTTCTCCCTTCGTGGGAAGAACCCGATTATCGTCATCGATGGTATCGTGGTGGAAACCGACTTCTTTGATGTTCCAAGCGAGAACATTGCCAATATCAACGTACTGAAAGGTACCGCAGCTTCTACCCTATATGGATCTAGAGGTAGAGATGGGGCGATCTTGATCACCACCAAGACAGCGAAGGAAGATGGATTGGAAGTAAGCTTCACGACAACGAACATGATGACGGCAGGTTTCACGGTATTCCCTGAAACACAGACTGAATACGGTTCGGGATCGAATGGTAAATATGAATTTTGGGATGGTGCCGACGGTGGTATCTCGGATGGAGATATGACCTGGGGACCAAAGCTGAACGCCGGTGTGAAAGTACCGCAATGGAACAGCCCAATCAAAAATAAACAGACTGGCGAAATCATTCCATGGTGGGGCGATGTGAAAGGTACCATCTATGACGACCGTTCATTATATGAGCGTGTACCGATGGATTTTGTGAGCCATAATAACCTTCAAGATTTCCTGAGAACAGGTTTTGTCAATGATAATAACGTAAGTATTGCTTACAAGGGACAAAAAGCCGCCGTATTCTTTACCGGTAAATATGCTATCCAACAAGGTCAGGTTCCTAATTCGCAGTTACAATCTGGTGGCGCGACCATGAATACCTCCTACATGTTCAATCCATCTTTAAAATTGGACGTGAATCTATCGTATAACAAGGTTTATTCTCCAAACTATCCGAGATATGGTTATGGACCGAAAAACCACATGTATACGATCTTGTTATGGATGGGTAATGATGTAAACGGTAAGGATTTAAGTCAGCACTATTATGTTCCCGGTCAGGAAGGATTCCGCCAAGCGAACTATAACTATGCTTGGTACAACAACCCATATTTTGCAGCCAACGAGCTAAACCAACAACATAACCGTGATGTACTACAAGGTCAATCTACCTTGAACTGGCAGGTATCACCAAACTTTACGGTTCAGGGACGTGCTTCGGCAAGACAGAATTCTTCATTTGAAAACATGCAAAGTCCGAAATCGTACATGAACTATAGTGATTCGAGAAATGGTGACTATAAAGTTTGGAATAACAAGAGAATTGATTTTGATGCAGACGTTCTGGCAACTTACCATGAGGAATTTGGCGAAAACTTTGGGATCAGCGTCAATGCGGGTTCTTCGGTTTATCAACGTTCATTGAACAATTCTTATTTAGCAACAGATGGTTTGATCGTTCCAAACCTTTACAGTTTGGCCAATACGCAAGGTCCGGCTTCCGCTACAACCTTCAATTCTGAAAAGGTAACCCGCTCGGTATATGGATCGGTGAACGTAGATTTATTTAAATCGACTTACATCAACTTCTCTGGAAGAAATGACTGGTCTTCATCCTTGCCACAAGGAAACAATTCATACTTCTACCCTGCAGTATCATTGAGTTCCATCCTATCGGATTACTTTAAACTGCCGGCTGGAATCGACTACCTGAAAGTATATTCATCCTTAGCACAGGTATCCAACGACTTGGATCCATATAGTACCTATTTGACCTATGGAAAGAACTTGACCTATGGATCTACTCCATCTGTATCCTATAGAGACGTACTTTCAAATCCTGCTATTTTGCCGGAACAGTCGACCGCTTTCGAGGCTGGTTTGGCGCTATCTTTCTTGAACAATAAAGTAAGTGCAGAAGCGACCTACTATAATGTTTATGATGAATTCCAGATTCGGGATCTAGCGATCTCACAGGCCTCTGGATTCCCGTTGAGAAAATCCAATGTATTGGATTTCAGGACGCAGGGTCTAGAGTTAATGTTGAACATCTATCCGATCAAGAACGAGAACTTCAGCTGGGACTTCTCGGTAAACTGGAGCAGACAGGTGAAAAAATTCGCTGCGATACATGGTTCTGAGAAATTCGGAAACTATATGGTAGGCGACCGTGCTGATGCCTATTATGCAACGATTTGGCAGAAATCAGCTGATGGTCAAGTTATCTTGAACAATGACACAAGAATGCCTATCCGTGATAGTTATGCCAAAAACGTAGGACACCTTGATCCCAATTGGAGATTTGGTTTCCAGAACAGATTCAATCTTCATGGATTTTCATTGAATCTAGATATTGATGGGTCCATTGGCGGTCTGATCAATTCCGTTACCCACGAGAAAATGTGGTGGGGTGGTAAGCATCCATCTTCAACCAAATATAGAGATGCAGAATATACTGCTGGAAAATATGTTTATGTCCCTGAAGGTGTAATCGTAACGGGTGGTGAACTGGTAAGGGATGTAAATGGAAACGTTGTTTCCGATACGCGTACCTACGAGAAAAACACACAGGCAGTGAGCTGGCAAACTTGGAGTCAGATCTACCCTTACCAAGCAAGGGTAACTGAAGATGAGAGCAAATTCTTTGCGAATACCTTTGATCGTTCATTTGTAAAATTACGCCGCTTATCGGTAGGCTATGACCTCAATAAATTCATCAAAACCTCAAAGGTGAAGTCAATCAATGCAACGGTATTCGGTTACAACCTATTGATGTGGCAAAACATTCCGTTCTTGGATCCTGACTATGGTGATGACAACAACCTGCAAGATCCTTCCGCACGCTACATTGGGGCATCCTTAAACTTTAAATTCTAAACAATGAAAATCAAACATATCATCATATTGGGATTTCTTGCTCTGTTTGTGAGCTTGAATTCTTCCTGCCGAAAATTGGAAGAGATCAATATCAACCCCAACGAATCGTCTACAACTCACCCACAGTTTTTGCTCACAAAAATACAGTGGCAGGCGTTCAATGCATTTAAAGGCACGGGGCCTTTATATGCCCTAAAAATGATTGTGCAGACTGATGGTGAAAACTCCAATCAGATCTATGTATGGCAACGTGGCGACTTTGATGCCTATGGCCAGCTTCGCGATGTTACCAAAATGATCGAAGAAGCAGAAAAGAGAAATCTGCAAGACTATATTGCCTTGGGGAAATTCTTCAGAGCCTATTATTTCTTTAACCTGACGATGACTTTTGGTGATGTTCCGTATTCGGAAGCATTGAAAGGTGAGAAAGAGAATAACTATACCCCGAAATACGATAGCCAAAAGGATGTATTAGTAGGGATTTTAAAAGAGCTGGAAGAAGCTAACACCTTGCTTTCAAAAATTGAGAACAGGATCGGTGGAGATATTATCTATGGAGGAACGGCTTCTCAATGGCGTAAATTGGTAAATGCTTTCAGATTGAAGATTTTGATGACCTTGTCTCCGAAAGAAGCAGATGGCGATATTGCTCCGAAGGCTAAGTTCAGTCAGATCGTAAGCAGTGAACCTTTGTTCACTTCGGGTTCTGATGACGCCAAATTAGTGTACTTAGATCAGATCGGAAACCGTTATCCTGAGTTCAACTCAAGTAGCTATGGTTCGGGCATGTATGTGGATTCAACCTATATCAAAAGATTGCAGGACCTGAAAGATGCTCGTTTATTCGTGTTGTTCACTAGGACTCCAAATGCCGCTAAAGCTGGTAAGGCAGTTAACGATTTCACGGCATACGAAGGAGGTAACCCGATCAGACCTTATGATGAAGTTAACAAGAAAGCGACTAATGGTAATGTTTCAAAGGTTGCCGATCGCTTTACGAAAGACCCCACCAACGAACCATCGGTATTGTTGGGCTATAGTGAGCAACAGTTAATCTTAGCTGAAGCCGCCGTGAGAGGATGGATCTCTGGCAATGCCGACAATTACTATAACGAAGGTGTAAAGGCTGGGTTCAAGTTCTATGAAACCTATGCGAAAGGACTTAGAGGTTATGTAAATGAAGCCATTGCTGCAAACTACTTGGCTCAAAGCTCCGTAAAGCTATCTTCAGTAAGCACAGTGGAACAGAAGATAGAGCGTATCTTGATGCAGAAATACCTTCGTTCTTTCCATCAAGGAAGCTGGTCTGCATATTATGACCATTTGAGAACTGGGTATCCAAGTTTTGCAAAAGCTAACCCCAACCACTATGCATATAGATGGATGTACCCTCAAGCGGAATACAATTCCAATGCAACCAACGTAGCTGCAGCAATAGCCAGTCAGTTTTCTGGATCGGATGTGATTACAGCAAAACCTTGGTGGTTAAAATAATACTCTAAATTAATCATAGAAAAGGCCGGAGATCTGATTTCCGGCCTTTCTTTATTTTACTTACTGATACTTTGTGTACCTAGGTATTTCACCTCCACCCGTCGGTTCTTGGCTCTACCTTCTTCATTATCTTTTCCATCGCTCGTGGTATTTTCAGCAATGGGCTCCTCCTCACCTTTTCCTTCGGTAATGATCTGGTTTTTCAATCCTTTATTGACCAACCAATCCTTGACCGCATTGGCTCTAGCTAAGGAGAGTTTTTTATTATAGTTGTTGTCCCCTTTGGAATCTGTGTGTCCGGTTATCCTTACGCTTTCATCACCCATTGATTCAAGATTTGCAGCAAGCTGGGTTAACATCTCTTCAGCTTCAGGCTTCAGTGTCGATTTATTGAAATCAAAGAGCTGATCAGCGGCGAGCTGAGCCTCTACATTGAGGTTGCTCTGTTCAGCGCTGAGGCCACTCCCAGTTGCTGTCAAAGTGTTGTTCCCAGGATTAACCGTCTCGCGAGTTGCCCGCAAGGTATCTCCAGCTTCGACATTATCTTCAATGGAACCCTCCGTTGCAATCAATTCGGTAGAGTTTTTAGGCTCTTCTTTCTTTGTTTCCGAATTACAGGATGCGGCGAGAACCAAGAAAGATAAGGCATATAATATTTCTATTTTTCTCATATTACCTGGTTATTGGCAGGGCATCAAAGCTACCGTAATCACTAAGGGTCAAACTAATGGTATTGGTCTCTGGAGAAGGAACAGCAAACTTTAAGTTTATCAATACCATCTTATCTGAACCTAAATACCAAAGCTTTTTACCTTCTTCCTTGGTTGGAGTGAACATGAATTTACCGGCGTCATCCTTTAACAGACTGTTCTTTTTAGCCGTGGCATCATCGATGTAATAAATGTTTTCTCCAGGAAAGTTGATGTTTATTACCTTTTTATCTGTGTTGTCTAATCTTAACTCAACATTTAGGATGCTGCCGACGATACTAGCCTTCGTAACGCTCAAGGTTCCATCATTAACTTGTTTGGACGCTATGGCAGCAGGCGCAGTTTGTGCTGGATCAGTTTTTTCTACTTCCTCAACGACCACTTTGGTTTCTGGGACAACCTGAACAACGGTATCCTTATCATTCTGTTCGTTGGATTTATCTTGGTTCGAGTTGGAACATGAAGCCATTAATAGCACTCCCATTCCCATGGCAATAATTAATTTGTAATTCATAGTGAGTTCTTTTTAAATGTAATTTATAGTTGGTGTTGTAAATCACAAATCAATTTTTATACCAAAGGATAAATTATTTGATTTTTCAGGAATAAAACAAATGGTCTTTTGGTCTTCCTTTGAGGAAAGGAAGACCTTGCTACCCTCTATTAAATAGAGGTTTAACCGCGACCTCAATAGACCAATCTTAAAAAACCATGACACTACATGATGGATTAATTATGCTAGTTTCTTAACTTGAAATTATGCGACTAACCCTCTTAACCATTTTTAGCTTAGGATTTATTCTATCCGCCTCTGGCCAGGACCAGAAAAAGGCCAACCCTGTCGGACCAGTTCATTTTAAGAAAGTGAAGGTTTCATCGGAGACCTATGAATCTGTGGGGGTGTTCGATGTCAACGGAGATGGAAAGCCAGATTTGGTCTCCGGGGCTTTTTGGTATGAGGGGCCAGATTATGTGCAAAGACATTTTATTGCTGAGGTAAGCGTGTCGACGAATATTGGGATGAGTTTATGCATATCCAAATGGATGTCAATGGAGATGGAAAAATGGACTATATCACCGGGGGTTGGTTTGCGGGAACACTATATTGGATGGAGAACCCTGGAGACAATACAGCCTGGAAGAAACATAGCATTGATTCTACCGGCAATATTGAAACCGCTAGAGGTTTTGACCTTGATGGTGATGGCAACCTTGAAATTATCCCAAACAATCCTGGACATCCCTTGAAGTACTATAAGCTGATTACCGACGCCAATGGCAAAGGAACTGGAAAATTCAGTAAGATCGATGTTGCCCCAACGCAAGGGCATGGAATGGGCTTTGGAGATGTAAATGGCGACAAACGGATGGATATCATTGTTAACAATGGTTGGCATGAGGCTCCTGCAGACCCTAAAGGGAAATGGACGCTACATCGGGAATTTGATTTTGGAGATGCGAGCATCCCCGTATTGGTGCTGGACATCAACAAGGATGGAAAAAACGACCTTATCGTCGGACAAGGGCATTCCTACGGCCTTCATTGGTATGAACAAAAAGTTGCTTCAAATGGTAAGCGAGAGTGGATAGAACACCCTATTGACCTGAACAATTCACAATACCATAGCATGGAATGGGTAGACATTGATGGCGACGGAGAAGAAGAACTCATCAGCGGAAAACGATATAGAGCACACAATGGAAAAGATCCGGGTGCAAATGATCCTGTGGGATTATATTATTTCAAATGGAATGGCGAGTCCTTTACGAAAAACATCATTAGCTATGGACCGTTGGATCAAGGAAAAGGTGCAGGGATTTATTTTTCAGTGACAGACCTCAGAAACTCAGGCAGAAAAGATGTGATAGTCGCCGGGAAGGATGGACTGTATATTTTCTATAATGAAGGTAGGAAATAGGCAGGCTATTAAGTTGTCAAATCGACAACTTATTGCTATTTTTACAATGCATGATAATTGAAATTAAAGAAGTTACACGACTTCAAAAGAAAGCATGCTGACAGCTCAAAATCCATTAACACATGGGTTGCAATTGTAAAATTAGCCAATTGGACAAAATCTGCAGATGTTCTTGAAGATTTCCCCAAGGCCAAAATCATTCCTACAAACAGAGCTAGATTAAGATTGTAGGAAATAAGTATAGATTAATTATTGAAGTAGATTTTTTAGAAAAATACGTGGACATTCGATTTATTGGAACCCACAGTGAATATGAAAAAATTAATGCCAAGGAGGTATAGAATGTGGTATATTTTAGAGAATGAAACGGAATACGATAGAGCGATAGCGCGTTTTGAGGAATTGAAACACTCTAAACCGGGTACTACTGAAAATAAAGAAAAGAAACTACTGGTAAAATTGATCTCTGATTATGAGGAGTCGAATTACCATTTTGATGATATTGACCCTATTGAATTAATCAAAATCAGAATGAAAGAATTTGGACTAAAACAAAAGGATCTTCAGGTGACCAATAAAGGCTTAATCAGCAAAATATTAAATTATAAGAGGCCTCTTTCTTTAAATTACATAAGAGTATTTTCCAAAGAATTACATATTCCGGCAGATTTACTAATCAAAGAATATGATTTAGTATCAGATAAATAAACTACCCATTATTCAACATCTTCACAGCCAATATATGCTTACAGACACCGCGTTTCCCTTGGTGATTTGTAAACCAATCACAGGTACATCTACCCTGTTCATTTTGTATGATGACTGTATGCTGAACTCCTGAGCCCTCTACCCTGGCTTCAATATAGTTCTCGGAAGATTTCACAATTTGAACACTTGAATGCTCCAGTAACTTCTTGGCGTTTTTCAACCTAGGGTTCAAGGAAAGAATTCTCTCCAACTTAAAGGGCAGTCTCCTATAGTAATGCTGATGGCTATTCAGGTCATATCCCAAAAGACCAATGGAGGAGAGCGAGGCAGTTAAGCTATCCATCGTTCCAAAATCTACATCATGTTCAATTGATAGCATTGTAGGGTCAAAAAGCTCATTGGATTTCAACAACGAGTTTATCCCTAAAACCCATTCATCAGGAACGGATTGCACCATATTCTCCAATACATTCCCTTCTCCCGAAAAGCCCCTATAATTATCAGGCGACAGTGACAGGGTCAATCGCATGTTCTTAAAATCAGCGACAACTGAACAGCTCTCAGCGCCTTGCTCTTGATAGACTACCATACTATCGATGTACGGCAATATACCTTCCAGGAGCCTCAACCGTTGAACACCGCCAATTCGAACCGAATCAGGGCTGGCAAGCGGACTTAGCACAAATCGATTAGCACGTTTGGTAAGAAAAAACTCACCTTTCACATTCCCTTTGGGAATAGCTTGGAACAATTGGATGACCTGAACCTTGTTCAGTCTAAATTTCTCCTCCATACCAGCCAAATACAACTGCACCGAGGTCAATCCCTTTATCCAACGTTCTGGCAATCGAACTTTCTTCTCAACTACCTTCCCCTTATTTGTACTGATGGAGACTTCCTTACTGCCTACCCCTAGGACCATCTTCTCTGTTTTCCTAACAGCATTCAATGCATTCAACATAGGTTCGTTAAAATCCACATTCGTGGTACCGCTAGCTAGGAATTCACCGTCAATGGCTTCTTCTAATAGGTCTAAGCGGGCATAAACCCCATTACAGGAGGAGAAACCCTCAAAGCGGATCTGATCCGTACCGGCAGAAACAATAGGATCACGAAGACTTGGGGGAATAGGTCCAAAACTGGACCTAACCACTTTGGAAAGGGTCATTAAGCATTTAGAGGTAGTTAGCGGATCTGTCAAACTACCCCAAAAGAAACAAGGAACATCATTTACTTCCTTAAGCTCCGCTTGGTGCGACAGTACCAATTGTTGAATTCCCGACTTCTGGGTCAAAACTGAATTCGTTTGATACGCAATATCTAGATCTACATTTGCCATAATCTATTTCAATATTTTCTTTAAGATTGGTTGAAGGGATTTATATCCTTCCAATTTCTGCATCGACTCCTTCAGTTTTTCACTCAGCTGCCAATTGCACTTATGTTGAAGATCATAGAACAGCTCCACTAATTTCTTAAAATTGGTGGGCATTTTATCCTTTATCACTACATCTTCAAAGGCATTACTCAGTGTTTGCAGGATTGCTTGATTGTGTTTAGAAGAAATATCCTTGCATTGTTCTAATATTTCCGCCATTCGACCTATCGGTCCATAATCACTATTCAATAGTAGCATAAGCTTTTTCCCTAGTGCTTCCGTTGGTAATCTATTTTGTTCGATCAGCTGAATCAACAACTCTACAACAGTTGCTCGGACCGCTTTATCCTTGTTATAAAAGTTTGTTGCTAAATACCAAATGGCATATTCATTCATTTTGAAGAAAGGATAAAACATTTGTTCCAAGAGCGGTTTGCTTGATTTATCACTCCATTCAGCCATGAGATTATGTTGAACGGTATAAAACATACAGGTAGCTTCCGTATTTTGAGGCGTTACACTGCACACAAAAGGCACATCCAAAGCATGAATATAACTGGAGTAATATTGATCATTTACGCGATTGAATAAATCCAATGCATATAAAAAGGTTTCTGGGAACTTTCCATTAGGCGGAAAGGCATATTGCAATTGGTTCCCGATAAAAACATCTTCCTTTTTATTGATCCTCCAATTCATTTGTTGCACAATATACGGCTCAACCTTAATCTCCATTTCAAAGGGTTTTACGGCAAAAGGGGCCGCCTTTAAGACCGTTGCATCAAATTCCTCAAAAACTGCATCAGGATAATGCGTCCTAGCCACGGTCGCCCATAATCCTATCCAATCATCCTCCCCTTCCGTTTTACCCATCAATTTAGAAAACCAATTCTTTTTAGCTAGAGACATCTGTTTATCAAAGCCTAAGGCAAATCGAAGGATTTCCCTTAGTTGTTCATGCTCCAGCCTATCAATCTTGCCTTCAACATCAGGCAAATTTTCACGAACGGTACGGCTCAGTGCAATACTCAGGTCCACGATATTGATGTCTTCCCGCATTTCTTCATACAAAAGGATTCTATCTAATAAGACAGATGGATCGATCCAATATGGCTTATGCGTCGGCAATGACAGAAGAGGCAATGCCGTTCCAGATCTCCATCGGTTTTGAAGAGTTACCAATAAGAGATTCAATAACATGACCGTCTTACTTTTAGAATAATAGTTGTTATTGAATATGTAGTTTTTAGCCGGTCGATGGAAATAATTAATAAAAACCTCAGAAAATATTCCAATGAAAGCACTATCCTCATAGGTATTCTTCAATTTATTGATATACGGCTCCAATTGTTTTTTATAATCTTCTGGAAAATCCTTTAAATGTAAGGTCCATGCATTCAAAAAGATTTCCATATCCAAATGATCCTTACTATGGATAAACTGCCCTAACAGAAACAGGATATCATTCCAGTCAGATGGAACCTTGATTTCTTCAACCAACTTTTCTACCGCCACTGGATCATATTTGTAGTTTTCATGGTCCTCACCCGCCAAGCTAGCTAGGATATCATCTTCAGAATAATAGTTAGCTTCTTCTCCTATTAACTCCTTAAGATCATTAGATGTAGCCCCTAACATCTGTGTACTGTACATCGATAGTTTTTCCTGAACAGTTACAGATACATTCTTCTGATGTTTCAACAGAAACTTAGTGGCACGCTCCTGCAATTGAAGGTCAGGAATCATAAAGGTATCCGCGACCATTGCCGAAATCCGATCACTGAGCTCAGGCTTGTTCTTCAACAATTTATCCAATTGAATGATCATGGTCTTCACGCCCCCTTTCATATCGACACGCATAAAAACAGGTTCAATCCAAGTCAGGAATTCCTGGATATCAAAATCTTTATGATCTAATAAGGGTTTAAGGATATTTATGGCAAAATTGATAGAACCGGTTTGCTCTGCATGAAACAAAGGAAAGATTGCATGTTGCTCTTTCAACAACAGATCATCTTCAGGTTTTATGTTCACGATCAGCTCCCTAAAAAAGGTCTTCAGGTTAGGGTTCCAATTTTTTGTCTGCACCTCTAGGGCACCATTCAGAACGAACTCCTTACTGTACTTTCCATCCTTTACCAACTTCTCAAAGATTGTTTTCCAAAGAGAAATACTGGTTCCGGTTTTATGGTCATAATTATAGTTAATCCCTTGAATACCGGTTTCATATTCAAATACCAAAGGGATATCGCGTTGCAAAACGATCGGATCAGAACAAAACTCCTCCAACATTTCTTCATTGATATCGGAAGGATAATTTTCATAAAAGTCAGGGATTGTCAAGGCATAGAGCTCAGGGTTAAATGAAACTAACCCCTTCTCCTCATACATCCTTAAATTCCAATATTTCACATTTATCCAATTGTTCCTTTTAATCTGTGTCAATAAGAATTCAACTATCCAGGTCGGCTTCGCATATTCCAAAACCCGCAGCATCTTAGGATTTTTGGCTTCATTCAACAACTCCACCAGCTCAAACCAGGAGTTAGCTTCAGTTTGGTTTACCAGCCCTAGAGCAAGGAGTTTAATGACGAACTGTTGGATCCTATTTGCCCGATACCCCCAATCACCAGAATTCTGAGATCTGAACTGAGGCTCTTTAGCTAGATCCACATAGGTCATATAGTACTTTTTTATATCCTTTAATTCCTTCCTGAGCAACTCTAAATTCCCACTTGCATGCTTTTCCAAGAAAGGGACGATTCCATCTACATTTGCTCTTTTAACCAAATCTCTGAACTCATTGATCAATTCCTCTTTCTGTTGCTGATTAGCAGATTTCACGGCTGGCTTACCATCCTTGGACAGCTGTTTTTCCAGGTTTACAGTCCCATCTTCTGAATAGCCCTTTTTGGTCTTCTCATTGATTAACTTCTCCGCATCTTTTAAACAAGCTTCTTCAGAATCAAAGGACTTGGTCTTCGATTGCCCATCCGTTCCATTTCTACCGTAGGTAACAGTATGGCTAGCCCCTGAGGTTTCAATTTCCCAAAACTTATCTGAATTGCCGTCAATATATTTAAGATGCTTGAACATAGATTACTTGTTATTAGTTAAGATTTAAAATACGGAATAAGATGATGATATTTCCATTTTTTTCCAGAAAGTGCAGTTACTATAAAATTAAAAGAAAAATCCATTCCCTTTCTTCAAAACGAAGAAAATAATTTAGGAATAAATAAAAAATCAATAGCTGCATGATTTATATAAATCATGGACAAAAATCAATGGAAAGCCCTTATCGCTTCTTTCCTTTTACAAATAGGATATTTCCGCGCATGTAACTTGCAATAACAACACTTAAACCCCTTTCTGAATATTTTGGATGAAAAGAATCTTTCATCTGCTTATCTTCCTGATAAGCAAATTAACCGGTCCTACAATCAGTTAAAATGAACCTAAGTTCATAATTTCACTATTTTACGTAGATGGAATTAAATCTCGCCCTATTATTGCCCCCAAAATCCATTGGCATCAACTGATTGTTCTTAAATAACTCAGGCTTTAGGTCAAAGGCCTCATCTTCTTTTAGGGTAGCCAAATAGACATCATTCCCTTTCACAAACAAAGCGGTGGGAATGAAGACATCTTTAATTTTAATATCCAGTGGCTTCCCATTCTTCCAAACCCGTACATCATTCAGCCCTGTAATGTTCTTCGAACTAATTGCCCAAGCCACATAGCTGTTATCCCCCTCTTGGAATATGACCCTGTTTGATGCAAATTTCCATTCCGTATCCGTTAGGTTAATACTATAAAACAAGCTGGAGTTTTTATAAACCTTATAGCTTTTCGTCTTGGTTTGCGGATCCTCCGTAAAATAAACGTAATTGAACAAATCTGTCCCATTAGTCCCGATTTCAATAGAGGATTTATTTGGATAATGTTTAAAAATCTTACCGTTCTTCCATACTACGGCATGCGAGCTCCCTTTTTCTTGTATGTTCCCCGCCACATAAAAATCATTGCCTATAGTCAGCATATTACTTATCGTCCAGCGTATCCCTGCAGGTTCCAATTTATAGATCTCCCCATTTTTCCAGATGGTATCCCAAGTCGGATCCACGCCGTACCTATATCCGTATACATAAATATCCCCATTGTCTGCTCTATGTATCTGTTTTAACTCAGTATCATTTACCTTATCGATAATGACCTTCTCCTCATTTTTCCAATACATTGCTGACCTAAAGTTTGAAGGATTTGCATCTGTAAATTCTTGGGTCATCCCAGCAATATAGAGGTCATTCCCATAACCCATAATATGATGAGCCATCCCCGAATTCCCATTATCAAGAATCAGCTTAGGTTTTCCATTCTTCCATAAAACGGGGATATGGGTTTTTAGGTCACCGGCAATAAAAACCTCCGTTCCTGCATATTCCTCAAAACCCGGATCCTCTGTTTCCGATTCGGGATTGTTTGAATCTTTCTTACAAGAAAAAAGGCTTGTCAGCACCGCCGCAAAGCAGAATAATATGAATAGGTAAAATCTCTTGTTCATGTTTTATTTCCTAAAATGAATAACCGAAATAACAGAATACGAAAACCGCAACAAAACTTTGGGATGTCTGAATTATATAATTTAGGTATAGCAGAGGGATAGAGTAACCTACATGTATGCTCTTTGCTATGTGGAAATAACAATCAATTACTTAATAGAAAATCATTAGATTTATCACTAGTAATGAACAACTTGTCGATAATTAAACACAATTAGCATAAGGCAGATTTCCCAAACATTATGAGTTCAAAAAACAAAGTCCAACCTCACGAAAGCATAATAAAAGAGACCACTTCTTTTCCAACAGCAACAAATACAAAACTTTCTTCCACTTGGTTAGTTAGAAAGCTGAAAGATTCACCTGCAGAGCAATTAGCTATAATTGAAAAGATCCGAACAGGAGTAACTAAAAAGGAATGGAAAGATTTTATTATGTATATAGAAGCTGATGAAAAGGATTTTGAAAAAATATTACCAAACTCCAAAAGAAAAATGCAAAATAAAAACATCTTCAATCAAGAAACCTCAGAAAGAATCTATGAGATATCCCACTTATTTGGATTGGGATATGAGGTATTTGATAGTCCCGAAAAATTTAAAAATTGGCTTTTTACCCATTCAAAACCCTTAGGAAACAAAAAACCATTTGATTTCTTAGATAGCTCATTAGGTTTTATCCTCGTCGAAAATGAAATTACTAGGGTTAAGTACAATGTGTATTGCTAATTTCTGTTTATCCTTATTTCCTTACCTTTACCCCCAGAATGTTTATTTCGCCTAAAAATCAGACATTTACATATAAAAAGTTACAAATAAAAAACATAGATTCCATTTTGTTTTTTGACATTTGGGTTATAAGGTATTAAAGAAAGTTTGAAAAGTATCCGATTCGTGACTACACGACTATATTTTTGTATATATTTGGAATCTAACACCTAATTAACCAATTATTTAATATGTGATGATATTTGAATCTAAAACAATTGATGATATATTATATAGTAGTATAAAATCCATCTTGAAGAATGGCATATATGTACAAAACTCCTCAAAAGGGCCAAACTTTGAAATAAGCCCAAGTTTAATAATCCTTAAAAACCCACTTGCCCGAATAAGTTTATCAAAAAACAGGGGTAAATCCTTTTCTCCCTTGGGGGAATTATTATGGTATCTTAATGGAAATAATGAATTAGAATTTATTAAATATTATATCAACAAATATATAGAGTTTAGTGATGATGGAATTAGTTTATATGGTGGATATGGCCCTCGAATTTTTGGTTCATCGAACTATAAAAATCAGTTCCAAAATTGTTTTATAAAATTAAGTGAAAAACCAGACACTAAGCATGCAGTAATTCAAATACTGCATAGTGAGGATTTATTCAAGGTTACAAATGATTTACCTTGTACAAATTCTGTCCAATTTCTCATTAGAGATAAAAAGCTAAATATGTATGTTAATATGAGATCAAACGATGTTTTATATGGTCTTTCTCATGATATCTTTTGTTTTACATTTCTACAAGAAATTATGTCAAGAAAACTTCAAATTGAACTTGGGAATTACTATCATTATACTGCATCTCTTCATTTATATGAAGATAAAATAGAAGAAGCAAATAAATATTTAAACGAAGGTTTGCAATCATCGATAATTGAAATGCCTATAATGCCAAGTGAAAATATTGATTCAAATATTAAAGAACTTTTGGAAAATGAAAAAAAAATTAGAAACGGCGACTATTCTTTTGAAAGTAGAACAATACCTCAATATTGGAAAGATATATTGAGAGTCCTTCAAGCTTTTAATATTACAAAAAAATCAATTCCTCCTGAGGAAAAAAAAGCGTTATTACTAAATATTAATAAAAGGTTTAGCAATGATTATTATCAAAGGTATATTGAAGAAAAAATATTAGCATTATGAAAAGACCAGGTTTATATAATAAAATAAAAGATTCATTAGATGAATATCAATTGACAACCGATTTGCCTGGAATTAATACACCTGCAAATGAAAATTCGTTTATCTCCCAATTAATTGATAGTATATCAAGAGTCAAGTTTATTGAAACAATAAAATCTAGACCAATTTCTCAAATTCGAAAAGATCCTACATCAAATATCTTTGATCCTATTAGAGCTTCAATATTATATAATCAAGAGGGAAATAAATTAGAAGCATTTTGGCTAATTTTCTTGTTTACTCATTTTGGAAAACACAACATTACAAAATATGGTCTTCTAAAATGTTTTTATAGTAAAAATAATTCGGCCGATATATTTAATTATCTAGAGGTTGAGGCTGATATTACAGAATGTAAATTTTGGATGAATAACAATCAAATTAATCTAAAGAATTCAGGTAAATTTTCTAATCATCGAAAATATCAGTCCTTAAATTCTTATTCACCAAACGGAACAGGGGATACTATTGAAAGCTTTATCAATTGGGTAGGAGATAACTTTAATGATTTTCTAGCGAGAATCCCCCTAGCAATATTAAATGACAGATATTTACTTTTTGAATACCTATATAAGGAAGCAAGTAAAAATATTATCGGATTTGGGCGATTGGCTTGCTTTGACTTCATAACCATGCTAGGTAAAGTAGGAATTTTTGAATGTGAACCAAAGTCACCGTATATTAATTGTTCTACAGGGCCTTTGAAGGGCACAAAATTATTATTTAACACTTCAGGTAATACAACTCCGAAAGACTTAGATGATTTCTTAAAAGATTTAGGCGATCATTTAGAGAATGACTTGGGGCTTAAATTTACAATGCAGATAATGGAAGATGCGGTTTGTAATTGGCAGAAATCACCTCAAAACTATATTCCTTTTAATGGTTAAATATTTCTTGAACTTTATGGATGGCTTCATTAATACTATCTTTTGTATAGTATCTTTTGTAGCCATTCATATACGATTTTGATATAAAACCTCTATGTTGTAACTGACCAATTAATATTCCAGGAGATATTTGAGCGTCCATTGAAATTTTTATTATACTTCTCTTATTACGTGAAATATATTGCAATCTGTTTTCTAACTCATGAGGGATTAAACATGCCTGAGCAAAAAGATTAGCCTCATATTCCTCATTTTCATTTATATTTGAATCTAATTCTAACCAAAGCTTTTTCTCTCCGTGTAAGATAAGATGTCCTGCTTCATGAAAAAATGTAAACCAAAAATGGTCATCTGTTAAATATCGAAAACTTAATATAATTAAAGGATTTCCGTTAATAAATTTTGTAGCTCCGCTTGCTGGGTTTCCTTCCAAACCTCTAACAATAGCTACATATACACCGCATTCGGCACATAACTTAATCAATTGAGGAATGAAAACTATAGGTTTTTTCTCTCTTGTTAAGAGCTTAATCTCGGATAATTTTGATTCAAATATTACTTTGTCCCAATTGCCGACCTTAATCTTTTTTATAAAATTTTCAGCTTGTCTAAACCATACTGAAATCGAATATGGACTAGTCTTAAAAGTGGGGGATTTTCTGAATGCAAATTGTGATATTTGATTGCGATAATTCTTATTCCATTCATCTAAGGTATTAACACCAAAAAAATGTAAACAAGAGTTTACAATTTTATCTTTATTTACTAAAGGTAATAGACCAAGCTTTTGCATGCTCCTTATTGGTAAATTCGATATCCACTCTTTTTCGAGTTCTACTAACTTAGTTCTATAATTTTCTTCCCTTTTAAGCCAAAATTCTTTATCAAATCCTAATTGCTCTGATAAAGCTTCAGCTAATTCATTGTCTATACTAACATAGCCTTTGATTAAATTTTCAATAAAAGAACTTGGTTTATTAATTTTTTCAGAAAATTCAATAATATTAGAACCTTTAAATTCTAAAATACTTTTAATTGTATCACCTGGTATAGAAACCCAATTAGGATTAAAACTCATTTTTTTCGATATTAAGGATTTTCACCCTATTTACTTCTAATAATTCGAGAATAAGATATAAATCTTTCGATAATTTAATAAAAAACCTTTCACTCTTTCGATTAGAAAAAACATAGTCGTCTAGATTATCTAAAGCAACTATTTCACTTAATCTAGACTTTAAAGATTCAACAACATTGTATTCAAAAAGAGAAAGTGCTTCATCCTCATTTTCACATATATTTCGAATATCTTCTGATTCAAATGATATATACAATTTATAATAATGGTTAACATCACAAATATAAAGATTGTTTTATATATATTATATATTTGAGTATGAATGTTGCATGTGGAATAATAATAAAAGAATCTAGAATTCTTATCTGCCAAAGAAACTCTGAAAAATCTCTTCCTCTTAAATGGGAATTCCCAGGGGGCAAGCAAGAGATAAATGAAACACTGGAAGATTGCCTATTAAGAGAAATAAGAGAAGAGTTATGTATAGAATTAGATATAGTTGAAAAACTTCCTTCACATTTCCATAAATACTCTTTCGCAGAAATTACGCTTCATCCATTTGTTTGTTATATTAAATCTGGAAGAATTATTCTTAATGATCATCTTGCTTATAAGTGGTGCAACAAAAATGAAATCTTGCAGTATGATTTAGCTGATGCAGATATCCCAATAATTTTAAATTTTTTAGATAAATAATTAACTGAAAGGTATTGCCAAGTATGCAAAATAAATTGAAATACTTGAGGATATTAATGGTAAGCCTAAAAACAGCAATTAATAACAATTATGAAAAATTTCTCTAAAGCCTTCTTTAACTGATTAGATATTTCAGCAGGTGTTTAAAAATAATTTCAACATATTGCTTCAATTCACCACAATCAACCTCAATTTTTGAATTAGGTATCATGACATTAATATGTTATTATAGTTGCTTAATATTCCGAGGAACTTCCTTTTATTCATTTAGTGTTTGTTTTAACTCTTTACAAAATTCTCCTTCAATGCTGCAATTACAATTCCCAATTGATAATTTGTATGTGATTTTTTGATTAAAAAAAAACTTATTACCTTTTTTAATATTTTGCTCTTCTTCTTTTAGAATATTCCCAAAATTCAATTGTAAAGAATCAGTCTAACCATCAAAAATTTTTATTTAATCCCAAGAACTTTAATCGATCATTCTCAAATATCCATCTAGATACTTGAGTTCATTTCCTTACCTTTACTCCCCAAAAGCACTCCATGTTCTACTTCCACATTCCATTTTGCAAACAAGCTTGTCACTACTGCGACTTCCACTTTAGCACTTCCCTAAAGTACAAGGAAGACCTGCTCCAAGCAATGCATCAGGAAATTGAACTCCGTGCCGCCTACCTCGAGAACAAAAAAGTAGAATCCCTATATTTTGGTGGCGGAACACCTTCCATCCTCCAAGCAAAGGAAATCGACGCCCTAATCGGCCAAGTCGCCAAATATTTTGAAATCAGTTCCGATGCAGAGATCACCCTGGAAGCAAACCCTGACGACCTGGATAAAAAGAAAGTACAGGAACTCCGCAACACCGAGATCAACCGCTTCAGCATTGGCATACAGTCCTTTTTTGAGGAAGACCTCAAATGGATGAACCGTGCCCATAATTCCGAAGAAGCCAAATCATCGATCATGCGCGTGCAGGATGCCGGTTTTGAAAACATTACCTGCGACCTGATCTATGGTTACCCCTTATTGACCAATAGCAAATGGAAATCTAATATGCAATCACTGATTGAACTGGAAGTCCCACATATCTCCTCCTATTCCATGACGGTGGAAAAGAAAACCGCATTGGCACATCTTATCAACAAAGGGAAAACTCCAGCACTCAACGAAGAACAGAGTGCCGAACAGATGCTCATGCTCATCGATACGCTGACTTCCTCAGGATACGAACATTACGAAATCTCCAATTTTGCCAAACCAGATCGTTACGCCCGTCACAACAGCAATTACTGGAAAGGGAAACCCTACCTAGGCATTGGTCCTTCAGCACATTCCTTCAACGGAACTTCCAGATCTTGGAACATTGCCAACAATGCCCTGTACATCAAAGGAATCCTAGCTAAAGAACTACCGCTGGAAACGGAGCAACTGAGCAAGAACGATCGCTTCAATGAATATGTCATGACCTCATTAAGGACCAAATGGGGAATCGACAAAAACTACGTGGAAAAGGAATTTGGCAACGATTACCTGAGCAGCATCCTTAAAAACATAGAGGAATATGTTCACAACCAAGAAGTAATGATCTCAGAAGAAGGCATCATCAGTTTAAGCCCATCCGGAAAATTACTGGCAGATCAGATTGCAGCCGAATTATTTATCGTCGATTAACAACAAAGGAGGATGCCTTCGCATCCCCCCTCTCTAATTAACCTAATATATAACCTGATCTTAATTTCCTTTTTTAATCAAATCCTCAAAACGTTTGATATAATACCCGCCTACAACCGCTCTTGCCTTAAATCCTCTACGTTCAGGACGATCCGTCCAAATCCAGTCCGACATCGGCACCCGTGTAGTTGACTCGTTCATAAACAGATAAACAGGCTTTAGGAACTTCAGGAAGTCCTCATGTTTATCCGCCATGGTAGCTGTCCAAAAAATCCAATCCGTCTTGGTATAGGCCTCACGGCTGTCCAAAGGAAGCCCGTATTTATTCTGCTTGGTCAAGTAGTATTTGATCTCCGTCTCCCTGATCTTCGGATCAAAAATCCCCATATCAAAGATCTTGTCCCAAACCATGTTGTACTTCTGGCTCCAGGTTCCAGATTTATCAAAAGTAAGCTTGTAATGATCGCCATCCTTTGCCATCTCTTCCCACTCTTTCGCCATTTGCTTAGCTTTCGCAATATATTTAGTACCAACTTCATCTAGGCCCAACATCTTCGCTAAATAACCATAGGATGCAATTCCCATGATAGCCTTGACAGAGAGGTTCGCATTATGGGCAAAATGTCCAGCGAAATCATCTGTACAGAGCTGGTTCTCCGGGTCCAGACCTTTCTCGACCAAATAATCTGCCCAAGTGGTCAATGTGTTCCAATGCTTATTCGCATAGTCAGCATTTCCCTCTGCCCTTGCAATGGCATAAGTCAGGATCAACATATTTCCACCCTCTTCGATCGGCATATCCCCACCATAGGTCTGTCCGTTTCCAACAGGATAAGTACCGATATCATGCGAAGGGAATGGCTTCTGCCATTTTCCAGACTCTGAATAGTAAAAGATAAAGTTCGCCAAGCCCTTTGCCAGTTCAGGATTATAGATCAAGAACAGGGGCGATGAAGGATAGGTAATGTCCACCGTTCCGATTGAACCATTACTGTCGTTTTCTTTAGACAACCAAAGGAGGTCGCCATTTGGAGCTTCAACCAGTTTATGGGCAGCAATGGATTGCCTATAGGCCAAAGCACATAGCTCTGCATATTCTTTTCCATAAGGCTGATATTCCTGCATGAATTTATCATCAAACTTCTTGCTCGCAGCCATCAATTGGCCATACTCCTTAAAGGCGATTTCAAACTGTTTCTCAATGCTGCTGTTTTCTTTGCGGTTCCAATAAGGTCTAAGGTTGGTTTTGAAGTATTGAATGGCATATACATCGTCATAACCAATGGCTATTTTGCCTTTCGACGTACCGTTAACTTTTAATTTCTTGGTCAGAGCCAATTGCTTTACTCCGCCCTTTTGGTCTGCATCGTTGGCATTACCTAATGCAAATGCAGAACGCAAGGCCGTACTAGAACCTACCTTTGCCGTAGTTCCGGCACTTTCACTGGCCAAATAGAAGTATCCCCAATCGTTTTTCACATGGTCTCCGGTCCTACCCAAAATCTTTTGTGCCGTAGAACCTGTCTTTAGGTAAGTAATTCCATTTTTTTGAAAGGTACTTGAAACAGACTCTTGTGTCGGAAGGTTAAGTGCCCAATTTGGAGAGGCTTCAAAATACAGCTCAACGTCTTTGGCTTGTGGAGATTTGATTTCATAGCTCAAATAGTTGATCGGCCTAGACAATAATTCCAGATTATCCAAAAATACCGGAGCCGTAAAAGTCACATTCAGTTCCACATCGCCACATTGGAAGGTATATACCGTCTGCATAGGCTGTACATCTACAGAAATCTGCTTTGCCGTATTAGCAAAGAAAGCCTTATCACTACGCTCAACCAACAATCCAAAATCCAAAAATCCATTTGCACCACCATTGAAACAATAGGCAGCAATGCTATTCTTACCTTTCTTCAAGGTCTTGATTACCTCCTCCGATAATTTGACACGTTTATTCTTTCCAGTTCCACCATGATTGACCACTTCTATTCCATTCACATAAATCTTAACATCATCGTCATGCGAATATTCCAGAAACACGTTTTTGTTGTTCAGGTCTTCCCCAAGTTCAATATCCCTTCGAACCCAGATCTTGTCTGTGGTCCAATTGGTCTTGCTCAGCGATTCATTTTCAGTTGTTCCAAAAGCACCTTTTCCAGTCTGCCATTTAGCGGCATCAAAATCCATGGCAAACCAATTTTTTGCAGGCTCTGTCGTTGAGTACTTCCCTTCCCAAGCCTTATCTTCACCATTTGGAATGACCGTCAGCATCTCTACATCCTCTGCCCCCATAAAACGATAAAATTTCCCATCCACCTTTAATACCCCCATAAAAGGCAGGTTCTTATCTGACCAATGGGATGGATTGGAATCATATAGATTATTGGTATAAGACCATGCGCTCGTATTTGGGTCTAGGGTAATCAATGGAAAAGCGGGGGCTCTCAAATCATTTTTGATATGTTGTGCTGGCAGCAAGTGTGCCAGCAACAACATAAAAACCCCAAGGACATTTGCTTTATTAATCATAGGTGCCGTCTAAAATCTTTTATAAAATGTATCGGAAGTCCAAAAGATCAATTCATTGAATTCTTGGTACTCTTGATGAAAATAAAATTCTGGATTAAAGGTTTATTATCTCTTATCGATTAGCTTAAAGATAGTAACTAAAACGTTTTAAGCAACTTCTGTAAGGAATTCTTTACAATTCATTAAAATGTGTAATAAACCTAGATTAATAATTATTTCTTCCCAAAAGCATAATAATAAATAAAATAAGCAAAAAGCGTTTAGCAGCTACGGGAACAAAGTTGTCATATTAACAATAAGACGTTGTCATTTTTAAAAAATTACAAAAAGCACGAAGCTTAAGTAGCTTAAAATTGCCATATTTTCAATTTTTATTTTTTAAGCAATACAAAAGCTCTAAGTTTGCGTCAAATTTCTTTCAATCAATAATTATGATACACAATTCTACTTTTGAGGACCAGATCAAAAGTTACAAATCAAACCAAAATGCATGCGTTAAGCTTATCCAAATCATAAGCGACCTATGGTTCAACCAATCCATTGAACTCGTGCTCTTCAGAAACCAATTGATCGACCGTAGGGTCAGCTTTATTCTGAATTTACACCAAGAAACAAAAGAGTATGCCGGTGTAGAATTGAATATTATGGAAACCCTAAAGGTTGCCGAAGCTATCTATGCCCTAGATCTTAATCCTTCTAGGTTAGATATCGGAAAATTGGCACTCAACATCCGTAAACAGGGAATCCAAGAGGCTGACATCAAAGAGTTTGTCCGCAAGGAATTGGAACCTGCCAATCAACATTTACCTTTCCAACCAAAGGATGTCGTACTTTATGGTTTCGGAAGGATTGGAAGATTGCTTGCCCGTGAACTGATCAGCAAAGCTGGAGCTGGCAGACAATTGAGATTGAGAGCCATTGTAACCAGAGATGAGGTAAATGAAAAAACGCTTGAGAAAAGGGCCTCCCTATTAAGACAAGATTCCATTCATGGAAACTTTGATGGCGAAGTAGCTGTTGATGCTGAAAATGGAGCCTTGATCATCAACGGAATTCCTGTATATATTATCTCAGCAAAAAACCATGAAGATATTGACTATGGAAAATATGGTATACAGGATGCATTGGTTATTGATAATACAGGAGCTTTCAGGGATGATAAAGAACTTTCAAGACATCTGACTTCAAAAGGCGCATCCATGGTGCTTTTGACTGCACCTGGTAAGGGTGTACCTAATATTGTTTACGGGGTAAATGAATTGGATGCAGACCCTAAGAAAGACCAACTGTTCTCAGCAGCATCTTGTACGACCAATGCTATCTCACCGGTATTGGCCGTTTTAGAAAGGGAATTGGGAATCAGCAAGGGTCATATTGAGACCATCCACTCCTATACCAATGACCAAAACTTGGTCGATAATATGCACAAGAAATCTAGAAGGGGCCGTGCAGCTGCCTTGAACATGGTGATCACAGAAACCGGTGCTGGCTCAGCAGTGGCAAAAGTATTGCCTTCCTTGGCTGGAAAACTAACTTCCAATGCCATCCGCGTTCCGGTACCAAATGGATCATTGGCAATCCTCAACTTAGAATTAAAAAACAAAACAACCTTGACCGAATTGAATGACCTCCTGAAAAAGGCAGCATTAGATGGCGACCTGGTTGAACAGATAAGCTATACCAACAATTCAGAACTCGTTTCTTCAGATATCATCGGAACTTCAGCAGCTTCAGTTATCGACGCTCCTGCTAACATCGTTTCGGAAGATGGAAAAACAGCTATTATCTATGTATGGTATGATAATGAATATGGTTATTCTCACCAAGTCATGCGATTGGCAAGACATATCGCTGGTGTAAGGAGATATACTTATTATTAATCCACGAAAGGGGCAATTGGATCCAATCGCCCCTTTCTTTCTTATTGTTCAAAACTCGTTTCCGATTTTAACAGGTTCATTCCCATAACAACCATCCAAACATAAGCAATCGTCTTCGGGATCATCAATACCCCAATACTCGGAAAGGTCCTTGACCAAATGACAACCGGAATATAAAAGGCAAAGCTTAGCACAATAGCCAACCACATCCAACGCAAAACCCTGTCCTTATTCTTCCTTGCCTCCCTCCAAAATAGGATAATGATTACTATCCCTAACATCAAGAAAGGAATATTTCTATATATTTCCCATGAAAACGATGGGGCTTCAGAGGTCCATTTATTATCAGGACACAGGCAAAGCAAGATCCGTATGCTTGCCAAACCATACACCAACAATGTCAAGAAACCATCTTTTAAGGAGTATCGAATTTTTGCAATATGGTATAGGATAACATAAAAAACAGTCATGGAAATGGAGGCCACAAAAGTTCCAAAGCCTAATGCAGCTTGATGGTTTTGCAGTCCGTCGGTACTCAGCGCATATATCCTGGGAACCAAGTGAAAGGAGTCCCCAAGCCCTAGTATCAGGGCCATAATTCCGAATAACCTGACCTGTTCTCTGCCATTTGACCGGATCAAAAGGATAAACCCCATCGTCAATACCGCAACGAGATAAGCACTATCAAAAAGAATTTCTGCGATTTCCATGATGGTTTATTAAGGTTTACTTTTTATTAAGGCTGATTTCGGGGTATGATATTATTCTATTATCCACCAGAATCAGAACAAAATTAGCGGATAAGGTCAATAAAATCATACTAAATGGTCAGGATTTGCTCTTCGATTTGGTAATGTATGCATCAAAATTCTTGGACATCTCTCCGACTCTCATTCGAGACATATTCGAGACACATTGCGAAAATTCCGAATGTGTCTCGAATAAGGTCAATATGAAACCTAAAAAACATGGTCAAAATAATTTCCGTGGACCCCCCAGCAGGGGTGACATCTTTTCTTTATCCTTTCTGTGTCACCCTGAGGGTTTCCCGAAGGGTCCCGGAACTGTCCATTCTTTTTTGGATACCCCCAGCGGGGCTGGAATGTTTTTCCGAAAATCCCCTTTATTGGCATAAAATAATAAAAAATGGTTCCATCATCTTACGATTCCGGATGACAGCAATCCTAAAAAAACAAAAATAGATTCTTCACTTTGTTCTGAATCCCTCTATGGAAATTTGGATTCTGAACAATTCGTGAAGAATCTGTATGACAATGTCCCATAACCTGCTGTCATCCTCCATCTTCGATAGAAGACCTGTTCGCCAATGCTATTAATGATGTTTTTAATTTTAGGTGTTTGCATTGTTCCGAGATACTTCGGATGAACCTCAGTATGACACACAAAAATCCCTAACTTATTGATATTGCAAAACGCCCTAAACCCTCAACTGGAACAGTTCGCCAATGCAACAAAGCCTATCAGCATGATCAAAAAAGCCTTAGCACAAGACCATTTCCCGCCCCTTCTTTGTAAAAATTTCATATAACAGGACAGTACAGGATACCCTCAATCAATTATAAAGTTATCTTTGAGTTAACCAGAATCGTACATTCTTTGCAATCGGTTCTTATAAATCTAAACTAAACCACTACAAAAATTAATATGAACCGTCTAAGGCATTTTATTTTAATCTCTTTGGTTCTAGTTCTATTCGGTTGTACGCATAAGCCAACGATGGAGCCAGTAAAAATCCAAAAAGATTCCCGTATCGTACTTGTTGGGAACAATCTGGGCTCGCGGATGATGGAATATGGTGATTTTGACACTGAACTGCAAACACGATTTCCTGATTATAATTTATTCATCCGTAATATCTGTAGTCCGGGCAATACGCCAGGCTTTAGACCACATCCGTCTCGGAACTCGCCTTGGGCATTCCCTGGCGCAGAAAAGTTCAATCCAGAATTTGACATCAATACAGGCAGCGAAGGACACTTCCCTACAGAAGATGAATGGCTGATCGAACTGAAACCTGATGTGATCTTGGGATTCTTTGGCTATAATGAATCCTTCCGCGGACCTGAGGGCATTGAAGATTTCAAAGGCGAAATTGCAGCCTTTATTGACCATACAAAAAGTCAAGATTACAATGGTGGCAAGGGCACCACTTTGGTCCTGATCTCTCCCATTGCATTCGAAGACCTGACCGATAAATTCGACCTTCCTGACGGCAAGGAATTCAACAAGAACATCCAGCTCTATGCTGCAGCAATGCAACAGGTGGCTAAGGACAAAAACGTTCCATTCCTGGATGTTTTTGACATTAGCCAAAAATGGTATGAGCAAAGCTCAGATTATTTAACCATCGATGGCTCGCAGCTTTCAGAAAAAGCCTATGAGAAATTTGCTGATTACTTGGTGAGCAGCATTTTTGGCAAAGGTGAAGGAAAAGCGTCAAGCCACAAAGCGGAGATCAAGAAAGCGGTATTGGAGAAAGATTGGATCTGGACCCAAGACTTCAAGATTCCAAATGGCGTACATGCTTATGGTCGTCGTTTTAATCCTTTTGGTCCAGAAAACTATCCTTTTGAGATCAAGAAACTTCGCGAGATGGGTTATATCCGCGATACTGCCATCTGGAAAGCAGCTAAAGGTGAATTCTATGATTTAGCGGCGATGGATAAGAATACGCTGAAATTACCGGAGGTGAAAACAAATTATGATTTTGGACAGGATCCAAATTCTAGATATCTGTACGGAGAAGATGCATTGGCAAAATTCCACACCGCTCCTGGCTATAAGATCGATCTATTTGCATCGGAAAAGGAATTCCCTGACTTGGCCAATCCTGTTCAGATTTCCTTTGATTCCAAAGGAAGGCTTTGGGTGGCAACCATGCCGAGCTATCCCCATTACAAAGCAGGTGATGGAAAACCTAACGACAAAATCATTATCCTTGAAGATACCGATGGTGATGGCAAAGCGGATAAACAATCCGTCTTTGCAGACAACTTACACCTACCGATCGGATTTGAATTTGCTCCAGAAGGCGTCTACCTATCCCAAGGAAAGAATCTAGTCTTATTGAAAGACACTGACAATGATGGAAAAGCTGATCATAAAGAAGTTATTTTAAGTGGCTTTGATGATCACGATACGCACCATGCCCACAGTGCCTACAGCATGGATCCATCTGGAGCCATCTTAATGGCTGAAGGCGTGTTCCTACATACCAATGTAGAAACCTCATATGGTCCAGTACGTGGGGTAAATGGCGGTTTTTACAGATATGCGCCGCAGACCAAAAAACTGGAACGCGTGGCGCAGGTATCCATTCCAAATCCTTGGGGAATTGCTACAGACGAATGGGGCCAGACGATCTATCTGGAAACTTCCGGTCCAGATGTGAGATGGATGTTGCCTGGAAGTATGAAGCCAAGATATGGAGAAGCTAATGATAAATCTTTTTCTCTGGTTGATGAAAACCATCGTGTCCGTCCTACCTCAGGTCTGGAATTTATTTCATCCAGTCATTTCCCTGACTCTGTTCAAGGAGATTACCTATTGAACAATACGATCGGCTTTTTAGGCGGCAAGCAGCATACCTTTTGAGGATGATGGTACCGGTTACAAATCAAGACACAGGCAGGACCTGTTTTGGTCAGATGACAAGAACTTCCGCCCTGTAGATGCAGAAATAGCACCGGATGGCTCTCTATACATTGTAGATTGGCATAATATGCTGATCGGACATATGCAGCACAACGCAAGGGATCCCCTTCGTGACCATGTTCATGGTCGCATCTATAGGATTACCTATCCATCCAGACCATTGGTAAAACCTGCTAAGATTGATGGAGCATCCATTGATGAATTGCTTGAGAACCTAAAACTTCCGGAAATCAGGACCCGTTACAGAACACGTACGGAACTGAGGATGCGTGATAATGATGAAGTGGCTAAGAAAGCTATCGCTTGGGCTGAAAAGTTGGATACTAAAGATCCAAAGTACCTGCACAATCTATTGGAAGCCATGTGGGTTACTTGGGGAGCCAATAAGATCAATGCAGACCTGGTCCAAAAGCTATTGGAATCAAATGATTATCATGCGAGAGCAGCTGCCATCCATGCCATCCGATATAACACCGATAAGATCAAAAATTATAAAGATCTAATGGCCAAGGCAACAAAAGATGAAAACGGACGTGTAAAATTAGAGTTGATTGCAGCGGCTTCTTGGTTGTCACCTAATGAGGGAATAGACCTGATGAATGCGATCGATACCACAAGTCTAGATAAGTGGAATAAACCGGCATACTTAACTTCTGTTGCTCATCTAAACAACAAATCGGTTAAGGAGAAAAATGAAACCAGTAAAACAGCAACTAAGCTGACCGGTCCGGCATTGGAACAATACAGACGAGGTGCAGTGATCTATGCAAAAGAAGGATTCTGTGTTACCTGTCATCAACCGAACGGCAAAGGATTGGATGCCTCTGGCTTCCCTCCTTTAAATGCAAGTAAATGGGTTACAGGAAGTGAAGACCGCTTGATCAAATTGACCTTAAATGGTCTTTTAGGACCAATTGAAGTGAACGGCAAAAAATATCCTGGTCAGGTACCGATGACTCCATTTGGCATGATGCTGAACGATCAGGAAATTGCAGATGTGCTGACCTATGTTAGAAATTCATTTACAAATGAGGCTAACCCAATCTCTGCTGCGAAAGTGAAGGAAATCCGGGAGTCCATTAAGGACAAGAAGGGATTCTATACACCGGATGAGCTGTTAAAAGAGCATCCATTAGAGAAGTAAAAAAACTTATAAAAAAGAAATATAGAGAATGAACAAAATAGGATTCAACATTTTACCATGGACAGCAGGAGTTACCGAAAAGGCATTTCCCATCTTAGACCGTTTGAAGAAAATAGGTTATGATGGTGTTGAGGTCTTTATAGGTTCTCCGGATGAAGAAGAATATAAGGCATTGGCAAGACATGCACATGACCTAGGTTTGGAAGTCAATGCGGTTACCACACTTGGTGAAAATGAAAGTCCCATCTCGACGGACAGGGCAAGTAGAAGTCGAGGATTAGATAGAATAAAGTGGGTAATTGATCGGGCACACGATATGGGTTCGACGATTTTATGCGGACCCTTTCACTCTGCCCATGGTTATTTTTCAAGGGCGGCTCCTACAGACCAGGAATACCAATGGGCTGCTGAAACCTTGCGAGCAGCGGGTGACCATGCCCAGCAGGCTGGCATAACCCTAACTCCCGAAGCGGTGAATCGCTTTGAAAACTATTTGGCAAGCTGTATTGATCATTTGGCTTATCTGATCAACCTGACCGACCATCCCCATGTAAAAGGCATGTATGATACCCATCATGCCAATATTGAGGAGAAGAGCGTTCGAAATTCTATCCAGAAAATAGCTCCGGTTTTAGCCCATGTCCATATCAGCGAAAATGACAGAGGTACACCAGGTCGGGGATTAGTGCATTGGGATGAAGTCTTTCAAACGTTGAACGAAGTTAATTATTCAGGTTGGTACACCATTGAGGCTTTTTCCAGGGCAGATCCAGATTTTGCGAATGCCATTAATGTTTGGCGGGAATACTCCGATCCATGGGAGATTGCTGAGCATGGTTATCATTTTATCAAAAATAATCTAGCGAATTTTGAAAAAAAATAAGTTATCTTGTTGATTGATTTATAATCAACACAAAATAATTTAACCACAAATAAACCACATTATGAGTAAACAAGTTAACCCTAGTGCCTTGTTTTTAGGAAGCTGTTTAGCCCTAATCACTACAGGTCTTACCTTTTCAATTCGTGCTGGGATATTACCTCAGTTAGGCGAAAGCTTCAATTTATCTGCAGAACAACTGGGATTTATCAATTCCATGTGGTTTCTCGGCTTTCCGATCTCGATGATCCTTGGAGGTATATTCTATTACAAAATTGGACCTAGCAACATCATGCGCTTTGCGTTTGTTTCCCATACCCTTGGGATTTTGTTGACCATCTTTGCAACTGGGTATTCCACTTTATTGATCTCCACATTATTTATTGGTTTAGGTAACGGCTGTACAGAAGCCGCCTGTAATCCATTGATTGCGGATCTATATTCAGGCAAGAAAATGGACAAGATGTTGAACAGGTTCCATATGTGGTTCCCAGGAGGAATTGTATTGGGTAGTTTGATTTCCTTGGCCATGACAAAAATGGGTGCAACTTGGCAAACTCAAATGTGGATTATCATGATCCCAACTATTTTATACGCTATTATTTTTTACGGAAAAGTTTTTCCAAGACCAAAAGAAGAAAGCGCAACTTCACTTTCCAATAATGTGAAAGCCATGTTCTCGCTGACCTTTATATTCTTATTCTGCTGTATGGCATTAACGGCTATCTCTGAATTCGGACCACAGCAATGGGTAGGAATTATTATGGCAAATAGCGGTGCCAGTCCAATGTTAGTTTTGGCCTTGGTAACGGGTTTAATGGCTGTAGGAAGGTTCTTTGCCGGTCCAGTAGTCAAAGCTTTGGGCCAAACGGGCGTATTGCTTGGTGGAGCCATCTTTGCCACCATTGGAGTTTACCTATTCTCTGTTGCGACAGGAGGAATGGTATACGTAGCAGCCATTTTATTTGCCATCGGAGTATGTTACTTCTGGCCTACCATGATTGCAACAACAGCGCAGCGTGTACCATTGAGCGGTGCGATCGGTATGTCGGTAATCGGTGGTGTAGGGATGTTCTCAACTTCCATCTTCCAACCAATCATTGGACGTTGGATTGATGATTCTAAAGCTGCCGTACAACAATCCGGCGAAGTGATAGAAAACCTAGATTTGGTCGTAGGTCAGGTGACTTTAGCTAAATTGGCAATTTTCCCAGCTATATTAATTGTCCTGTTCCTATTCTTCCATTTCTGGCAAAAGAGAACCTATAAAGGTCATCAGGAAACTGAAGAAGGAACATCTGATGCGCAAGTAGAGACCATTTAATTCAACAATACTCAAAAGAAATAATGAAACATCAACTCAGAACCACCTCTATTCTTTCATTTTGGACCAATAAACTGGTATTGATAGCCTTTCTATTGATCAGTTTGGGTCTTAGCAACTGTGTTGCCCAGCAAAATAATTGGTTACACTTTACACCTGAAAAGGCGCAAGCCAAGGGCAAGAAAGTGGTGCTGATTTCTGGCGATGAAGAATACCGTTCTGAGGAAAGCTTACCCATGCTGGCGAAAATCCTAACTCAAAAGCATGGGTTTGAAACTTTCGTGCTCTTTGCCATTAACCCAGAGACGAAACAGATAGATCCTGAATACCAAAAGAATATCCCAGGATTAGAGAATCTGCAAAATGCAGATTTGATGATCATTGCAAGTCGATTTAGAGAACTGCCGGATGAGCAGATGAAACATGTGGACAATTTTCTTAAAGCAGGAAAACCAGTTATTGGCTTACGTACTGCAACCCATGCCTTCAATTTCGGCAAAGAATCAAAAAGTGCCTATAAACACTATGGTTATAGCAACCAAGAAGGTGAATGGAAAGGCGGTTTTGGCGGATTTGTTTTAGGTGAAACATGGATCAATCACCATGGAGACCATGGTACAGAAGGATCATTGGGTTTGGTAAATGGACTTCAAGTGAATGCCAAAAACCCAATCCTGTTAGGAGTTGAGGATATTTGGGTGCCTTCCGATGTGTATGGCATCAAAAACAACTTAAAACAGTCGGAAATCCTTGTATTCGGTCAGCCTACCTTGGGAATGACCGCAGATAGCCCTGTCAACAGAAAAAAATCAATCATGCCTGTCGCTTGGACAAAGGATTACCAAATCCCTGGCGGTAAGAAAGGTAAGGTATTCACTACCACAATGGGATCTTCCATTGATCTATTGGATAAAAACCTAAGACGATTGATCGTAAATGCTTCTTATTGGGCAGTTGGTTTGGAAAATGAAATCAAGGCAGATTCAAATGTGGATCCTGTAGGTGATTTTAAGCCGATTATGTTTGGTTTCGGTACCCATATAAAAGGGAAATATCCAAAAGATTACCAATAGGACAGATCCGATTAACCCAATAACTTTTCAGTTTCCAGGTATTTCATAATGATTTGGGTAGCACCAGACCGTTGTTGAACATAGTTTTTGGCAGCAATGCTGGCTTGCACCAGCTTTTCAGTGATGCACAATGCACTATAGACTTCCAGCAATTCCTGTTCATTTGAAATAGAGAATCCTGCCCCTATTTCCATGAGGTCGACTGCTTCCTGAAACTTCTCATACTTTGGTCCAAAGATTACGGGCATACCATAGGTTGCAGCTTCTAGCGTATTATGGATTCCGGCACCAAAGCCGCCACCAATGTATGCAATTCGACCGTAATGGTACAAAGAGGATAACATACCGATATTATCAATGATCAGCTGTCGGGATGAGGCAATCTGTTGATCCGTATAGGTATAGAATTTTGAGAACAGCAGGGCATGCGGAAATAACTTCATCATGGCATCAATATGATCCTGATGGATTTCATGTGGCGCAATAATCGCCTTCAAATCCTTATTGTTTTCCAGCAAAGTTTTTAAGAGTGCTTCATCAGCTGGCCAGGTACTTCCGGCTACCAATATATCTTCATTCCCTGCGAAAATATGAGCTTCAGGAATATCCTTATGTTCTTTTGGCAACTCCACTACCCTATCAAATCGAGTATCGCCTGCCAATCCTGCTTTCGTGATACCAATCCATTTTAGCATATTCACACTCTCGGTATTCTGGGTAAAAAAATAGGAAACCTTTTTGAGAATGGCCCTGAAGAACCCTCCATATTGCTTAAAGAAAACTTGATTTTCCCTGAATATGGCCGATATCATCAACAACCTGATATTCCTTTTATCAAGTTCCCTGAAGTAATGGTACCAATACTCATACTTAGTGAAAATGGCCAACTTCGGATTAATTATATCTAGAAAGCGACGAGCATTCCTAGCCGTATCTGCGGGAAGATAAAATACATGATCTGCCAATGGCGTATTTTTGCGGATCTCATAACCGGATGGGGAAAAAAATGTTACAATTATTTTTTCCTTAGGATAGCGCAATTTAATTTGTTCCATGACGGATCGACCCTGTTCAAATTCTCCCAAGGAAGCAAAGTGAAACCAAATGTATTCCTGCCCTTTTTCAACCGATTGTTCTATATGCTGCATCAATCCTCTACGACCATCAGACAGCAACTTCGCCTTTGTATTGAACAAGGCAAAAATGCGAAGAAGCAAGCCATAAATTAAAATCCCCAGGTCGTAAAGAAAACGCATCATGTTAAAATATTACTTATCTTCGTCAAAGATATTTAAACCTTTTCAAATTCACTATTGTGCAAGAAAACAAGCGCAAACGAATATTAATAACAGGAGCAGCTGGATTCTTAGGATCCCATCTTTGCGACCATTTTATTGATCAGGGCTTTCATGTCATCGGAATGGACAACCTCGTGACTGGAGATCTTCGCAATATTGAACATCTTTTCCATCTGTCCAATTTTGAGTTCTACCATCATGATGTTTCCAAGTTTGTCCATGTACCTGGAGAATTACATTATATCTTACATTTTGCCTCGCCAGCGAGTCCCATTGATTATCTGAAGATTCCCATACAGACCCTAAAAGTAGGTTCATTGGGAACCCATAACCTATTGGGGTTGGCAAAGAGCAAACTAGCGCGGATCTTGGTCGCCTCGACCTCTGAAGTCTACGGTGATCCCTTGGTATCTCCGCAGAATGAAGAATATTGGGGAAATGTAAATCCAGTAGGTCCAAGAGGGGTTTATGATGAGGCCAAGCGTTTCCAAGAGGCCATGACCATGGCCTACCATAATTTCCATGGATTGGAAACTCGAATCGCCAGGATCTTTAACACCTTTGGTCCCAGGATGAGGCTAGAAGATGGACGCGCTTTGCCGACTTTTATCTCCCAAGCTTTACAGAACAAGGATGTAACGGTTTTTGGAGATGGCAAACAGACGAGATCCTTTATTTATGTTTCGGATCAGGTTGAAGGTATCTGTAAATTACTTTTCAGCGATTACCATTTACCGATCAACATCGGTAATCCAGATGAAATGACCTTGATCGACATGGCAAATGAGATCATAGCCCTAACGAACAGTAAGTCCAAGATCATCTTTGAACCACTTCCTATTGACGACCCGAAGAAAAGACGGCCCGATATTAGCAAGGCTAGAGAGATCCTTCAGTGGGAGCCAAAAATCGGAAGAAAAGAAGGACTTGAAAAAACAATCGAATACTATAGAACATTATTTTAAGAACACGCAACTATATAATTGTAAATAAAATGAGTAAAATACTTGTCACCGGAGGAACCGGATTCATTGGATCACACACCGTAGTCGAATTGCACAATGCTGGATATACGCCTGTTTTAGTTGACAATCTTTCAAATTCCAATATCAAGATCTTAGAGCAAATTGAAAAAATCATTGGTGTTAAACCAGAATTCCATCAATTTGACCTTTGTGATACGGAAAAAGTAAACGAATTTGTAAAGGCAAATCCTGATATCACGGGTATTATTCATTTTGCAGCATCAAAAGCAGTTGGTGAATCTGTTCAGAACCCATTAAAATACTATCATAACAACTTCTTCTCCTTAATCAATTTACTAGAAGCTTACCGTGAGAAACCGATCAATTTCGTATTCTCATCGAGCTGTACAGTTTATGGAGAACCAGATACTCTTCCAGTGACGGAAAGTGCTCCTGTAAAGAAAGCGACTTCGCCGTACGGGAATACGAAACAGATCGCAGAAGAAATCTTAGAGGAAACTGCGAAAGCTGCTCCAAACTATCAATTTGTTGCTCTTCGTTACTTCAATCCAGTTGGAGCGCATAGTTCTGCCCTAATCGGTGAATTGCCAATCGGTGTCCCTCAGAACTTATTGCCTTTTATCACACAAACAGCAATTGGCAAGAGAGAGAAATTGACCGTATTTGGTAATGATTATGAAACACCGGATGGGTCAGCGGTTCGCGACTATATCCATGTGGTAGATTTAGCGAAAGCTCACGTTGCAGCCATCAAATTATTGGAAAAAGGTAACCCTAATGGCAACTACGACGTTTTCAACATCGGAACAGGTAATGGTTATTCGGTATTAGAAGCCATCAAAGCATTCGAAAAAGCATCCGGACAGCCACTTAGCTTCGAGGTTGGCCCTCGCCGTGAAGGTGATATCGTAAAAGTTTGGGGCGATGTTACTAAATCCACAAAAGAACTAGGTTGGAAAGCCGAGTTAGGGATCGACGAGATGATGTCCTCTGCTTGGGAATGGGAAAAATATTTGAAAGAGAATCCGATTAAGTAAAAGGGGATTTGAGATATGAGATGTGAGATATTAAATCTCTTATCTCATGACTATTAAATATGCTAACGGCCTTTCTATCTCAATACTCATATCTCAAATCTCACATCTACCCCATAAAAAAGCGGGCTTTTGAAATACAAGAGCCCGCTTTTTTATGGAATTATGCTATTTCCCCTCATCTTTCACCCTTTGGAAGATTTTAGGGTTGAATTTGAAGGAAGGAGTCATCAAGTATAAAAGGATGATTCTGGAGTATCGGTTGTTGAATGGTGCCATGATCAATGTTACAGCTAGGGCAACGATGACATATAGCCAAGGGCTTTCCAAATTACCCGACAGGAAATAGGTCAATACACATGCTGTTACCAATTCGGCAACACTGAGTGCGTAACTGACATACATGGCAACATAGAAATAGCCAGGTTCTTTTTCAAATTTCAAATCACATGCTGGGCATCTTTCCAACATTCGCTTGGATTTAAAACTCAAAAGAGGTGCTGCGAACATATTACCTGTTCTACATCTTGGGCACTTTCCATCTATTGCACTATTTAATTCGGAAGGTATGGTATATTTTGTTTCCATATTGATATTTACGTCCATTGTGATTTTCTGAATTCTTCGGGGGTCTTACCCTCTACTTTTTTAAAAAATTTTGTGAAATATGAATTATCGTTAAAACTCAACTCATAGGCCACCTGTGAGATGGTCCAGTCTGGCAAGATCAGCAAGCGTTTGGCTTCTAGCATGATCCTGTTCCGGATCACTTCCCCTGCCTGCGTCCCCAAGTATTCCTTACATACCGAATTGAGGTGATTTGGAGTTACAAACAATAACTCTGCATATTCCTTCGGTAAATGGAGCTCTTTAAAATTCTGGTCGACCAAAGAAATAAAATTCTTGATCAGCACCAAATGATAGTCGATGCTCTTTGCTGGGAAATTAGGGATATATGCTTGATCAAACCTCAGCAGGATATAAAGCAGTAAAGAACGCTTAAGATCTTTTGCTACAGGTAGACTGCTCAGTTCTATCAATTGATCGAACAGACCAGAGATTTCGCGGACCTGATATTCTTCTAGTGTGAATACCCCCTCGTTCAAGGAAGAAAACAAATCTAGATTTTCTACATAATCAGGCTGGATCAACAGGGATTTGAAATAGTCGATATCGAAATTGACGATATAACCAGTCATTTTCCCTTCGAACATCCATGAATGCACCTGACCTGGCCCCATAAAGTACACCTGACCCCTTTCAATGGGGTACTGCTTGAAATCAATTTCATGCATGCCCTCTCCCGATAGGAATAACAACATCTGGTAGAAATTGTGTCGATGTGGAAAAACTAGGTTATTATTTTTGCCTAGGTACACCTCCAGACGGTCTGCCAAAAAGTTTTTATCCTCCTTGTAGGATACTGTACATTGCTCTAAAACAGGTATCTTGCCCATACAATACAAAGGTAACCAATAACTACCATGGATAATGGTATAAAAACAGTCATCAATGGTGTTATTTACTTATTGAATTAATTTTACCCTTAAAAACGGGAGAATTAATACCATTGATATAGATTAAAATGGTATTAATTGTAATATTAATTATCTTTATTTATGTCATTACACAAGGATCAGGAACTCAAGGAAGCGGTTTTAAATCTACCAGCAAAGGAAAAAGACAAGTTATTGGTCAGGTTAATCAATAAGGATAAGATGCTTTTGAAACAATTGCACTATGAGCTTTTGGAGGATGAAGCAGATCTGGAGGATCGTATTTTTGATCTGAAGAATGCCTTAGAATCCCTATTTGAGATCAATAGCAATAAGGTAAAAAACTTGCCCATGTATTCCAATTACAAAGGGTTAAACAGCACCTTACGCCAGGCGAGTGGGATGATCAATGAACATGAAAAAATTACGAAGGATAAGTTTTCAGTGGTTGAATGTAGGCTTTTGATTTTACAGGAGGCCTTTGACCGGTATCCCTCCCTATTTGGTCCATCGGCATTATCCCCTGCTTTCAAATTACAGAGTTATGTCAGTGCGAGGATAAAAAATGCCGTAAAGATATTCGACAATCTCCATGAGGATTTACAATTTGACCTGAAAGAGCAAATGGAATATGTGCTTGATTTTGCTGCACAGCATAAGCTCGATCAGAGCTTGTAGGTTGATATTCATTCCTATTACCCAAGCATTTTTGTAAATTTGCAAAAATATACTAGCGTGAACATCCAAGAAATATTAGATAAATACATCCTATCCGAACAAGTCAAGCGATTTACAAGCAGTATCCAGAACGGCAAACCGAAGATCCATGTCAAGGGATTAGTAGGGTCGGCAGATGCTATGCTGGCTGCGGCAAGCTATCAGATAGAAAAGCGATTGAATGTTTTTATTCTACCGACACATGAAGAGGCATCCTATTTCTTGAGTGACCTGGAAAGTTTATTTGATAATCAAATCCTGTTCTTTCCTGCATCTTACAGGAAGGCCTTTGATTTCACCATCTTGGATAGCGCCAATGTGCTGCAACGTGCAGAAACGCTGAGTTCACTGAACCGCAATTCTGAATTACCAAAAATTGTGGTGACCTATCCTGAAGCGATTTCGGAAAAGGTCATCAACAAACAGGATCTCGAGAAAAACACGTTGGAAATACGAGTGGGAACCAAACTGAGCATTGATTTCATCAATGAGTTCCTCTATGAATATGATTTTGAACGCGTTGATTTTGTTTATGAGCCCGGACAGTTTGCTATCCGTGGTGGGATCGTGGATATATTCTCCTTTTCAAATGACCTCCCCTATCGGATTGAGTTCTTTGGCGATGAAATCGATAGTATCAGGACCTTCGAGATTGAATCTCAACTTTCCGTAAATAAGATCAATTCAGTAACCATTGTTCCAAATGTTCAAGCAAAGTTCCTGAGCAATAATCATATCTCTTTATTGGAATATATAGAGAAGGATTCCATCATCTGGATCAAGGATGTTCAGTTTACATTGGACATTATTCAGGACGGATATAAAAAAGCTTCTAAATATTGGAAGGCATTGACCGAAAAGGACATCAAGGATAACCCAGACTGGGTAGATCCGAGATTCACCTTTACCGATGACAAAAACTTCAATGCCATGCTCTTTGAGTATGCATTGGTAGAATTTGGGAAGCAATTTTTCTATAAACCGGATGAAGAGTTCAGTTTTGACACACATCCGCAACCTTCATTCAACAAGGACTTCAACCTGCTGATCCATAATTTCAAGGAAAATGAAAAACATGCGATCCATAATTACATTTTTTCAGATTCCAGCAAACAGATCGAACGCATCTATGCCATATTGGACGACCTTGACAAGACCGTAACCTTTACCCCTATCTACAAGGCACTAAGGGAAGGCTTCAGGGATGATAAGCTGAAAGTGGCCTGTTATACCGACCACCAGATCTTTGATCGTTACTATAAATATAAACGTAGAAAGGGCTATGAACGTTCGCAAGCAATCACCCTGAAGGAATTGAGCGAACTAAAGCCCGGTGATTACATTACGCATATAGACCACGGTGTAGGTAAATACGCAGGTCTGGAAAAGGTAGATGTAAATGGCAAGAGCCAGGAAATGATCCGTCTGGTCTATGCAGACAATGATTTACTGTATGTCAACATCAACTCCTTAAACCGCATATCCAAGTATTCTGGTAAGGAAGGAACAGTTCCAAAGATGAATAAATTGGGAACAGATGCTTGGGAGAAACTTAAGAGGACCACCAAGAAAAAGGTTAAGGATATAGCCCGAGACTTGATCATGCTGTATGCAAAGCGTAAAGCCCAGACGGGAAATGCTTTCAGTCCGGACACCTATTTGCAAAGGGAATTGGAAGCCTCCTTTATCTATGAAGATACTCCCGATCAGGAAAAGGCAACTGCTGACCTGAAAAAGGACATGGAATCACCGCATCCAATGGATAGGTTGGTCTGTGGCGACGTAGGTTTTGGTAAGACCGAAGTTGCCATCCGTGCAGCTTTTAAGGCGGTAGCTGATAGCAAGCAAGTTGCCGTATTGGTACCAACCACCATCTTAGCGCTGCAACATTACCGTACTTTCTCTGAAAGATTGAAAGGTATGCCGGCAAACATTGATTATATCAATCGTTTCAAAACCAGCAAGCAGATCAAAGAGACACTTAAGAAATTAGAAGAAGGAAAAATAGATATCATTATTGGTACCCATCGTTTGGTAAGCAAGGATGTTAAGTTCAAGGATCTAGGCTTGATGATCATCGATGAGGAGCAAAAATTTGGCGTTTCAGTGAAAGAGAAGTTAAAGGTGATGCGGGCCAATGTGGATTCCCTGACCTTAACAGCGACGCCGATTCCGAGAACCTTACACTTCTCCCTCATGGGAGCTCGGGATTTGAGCATTATCTCTACCCCTCCGCCAAACAGGCAACCTGTACAAACGGAATTACATGTCTTTAACGAGAGTTTGATCCAAGAGTCAGTAAGCTTCGAGATCGATCGTGGCGGACAGGTTTTCTTCATCCATAATCGGGTGGCGGATCTACCGCAGTTGGGTATGCTGATCCGTAAATTGGTGCCAGGTGCACGGGTTGGAATTGCCCATGGACAACTGGAAGGAGATGACTTGGAAGATGTAATGCTGAAGTTCATCAACCATGAATACGATGTGTTGATTGCGACGACCATTATTGAAGCAGGTTTGGACATCCCTAATGCCAATACCATTATAATCAATCAGGCCCATATGTTTGGTTTGAGTGACCTTCACCAGATGCGTGGTCGTGTAGGGAGGTCAAATAAGAAGGCCTTCTGTTATCTTCTGAGTCCACCGCTGTCTACCCTGACCAGCGAAGCTTACAAACGATTATCAGCTATTGAAGAGTTCTCCGAATTGGGTTCGGGCTTCAATGTTGCCATGCGTGATTTGGATATTCGTGGTTCCGGTAACCTGCTAGGTGCTGAACAGTCGGGATTCATCGCGGAGATCGGTTTTGAAATGTACAACAAGATCTTGGATGAAGCCGTGCAGGAATTGAAGGATGATGAGTTCGGTGAACTGTTTGCAGATGAGGAAAACAGAAAATATGTGAGCTTCACGCAGATAGATACCGATCTGGAAGTCATGATTCCTGATGAATATGTGACCAACGTATCTGAACGATACAATCTGTACAACGATATATCGAAGTTGAAGGATGAAGGGCAGTTACAGAAATTTGAGAAGGAACTGATTGACCGATTCGGTCCAATACCTGAGCCGGTCTTTGAACTGTTTAATACCCTTAGATTACAATGGTTGGGTAAGGAAATTGGTTTGGAGAAAATATCCTATAAAAAACATGTGCTGAAGGGCTATTTTGTAAACAATCCGAAATCAAGTTATTACCAATCGGACAGTTTTGGAAAGGTTTTGGGCTTTGTGCAGCAACATGCCAGCAACTCCAATATGAAGGAGGTCAAAGGCCAATTGCGTATAGCAATCAATAATGTAAACAGTATTGAATATGCTATTGAATTGTTGAAACAGATGCGATAATATTGCCTTAAGGGCGAATAGCTATCCTATACAGGAATACAAAGTATCCAGCAATGAATTTTAATAGGGGTATTAATCTATCCTTCCTTTTTGATTTTCTTTTTGAATGCGAATTCATAAAATGTCCTAATGTGGTTACCCAAAAGTAAATCACATTAGGACATGATACAATCCCCGACATTGGGTATTTTTTACTCAACCGTTAAGAAAGTTGCATTGGCCATGACCAGCTTTCCGCTTTCCCAAAAGTTACGGAACAATACATTGTCCGTCAAATAGATGACAGAACCTCTACCAAGGTTCTGGGTCGCGAAGACCATTCCATTCTTAAGCTTCTTATTGAGGTTATGACCGACAAAGCCGCTCATCTTAGAGTTTTCAGTGATATAGCCCACATTCCAACCTTTGCCCTGTTCAAAATATTGAAAGAGATTGTCATCCTGTTTCAGGGTGAAGTAATCTTTAATACCGAACATCAAAGGATGTGAGTTGTCAAAAGTCAGTTTGAATATGGCTCCAGAGGTATAATTTTCCATTGCACCTCTTTCACGGTCTCCATATTTCTTCAATGGGTTAAGTTTTGCTTTTGCAGAGGTATCTTGTTTTACCGTTTTCAATTCAGACCAAGGTTGGGCAGCCAATTGACTTACGGCACTTTCCAATGCAATGACCTTTCCTCCTTTTCTGATCCAGGTTGCAAATTCCTCGCTCTGCGCTTTATCTTTTAGGAAAGAATAATTGCCATTCGGCATGATGAAGACATCGACTTCATCCCAATCTACTCTTGCAAAATCAGTAGGATTGATCAGGATTATTGGATACTGTAATTGTTGATCGAAGAAATGCCACACCTCGCCCACATTGGTCGCTCTAAGGCCTTCACCTGCCATCATCATCACCTTTGGAGCCTTGATGGTCTTCACATCGGAACTTCCCAAATCTTTTCCGCCTTCTACGATTCCAGATTGGAAAGCATACATCCTCACTTGTAGCTTATCTGCTTCTTCCTTTAGGATCTTTTCTACATTCGCCTGTTTATTGCCATTTTTCATTACCAAAAGTGATCCTTTTGGAAATTCATCGGAACCAATCTTGAAGCTCTGATCGGAAACTTTAACCGTGATCTTATGGCGTAACAATGCCGCCAATAATTTGGCAGATGAGAAGCCATCCCATTTTACCGCATAACCAAAATTGGAACCCACGCTGTTGCTGATGGTTTCCAGTTGATACGGATTAAGGTTGCTTATTTTTGCTTGGGATGCCATAGCTGGAAGGCCATAGACATAAGGTAAGGACCAAGCGGTAATATCGTAGGTGATGGAATCCGTCAATTTCGCTTCCGGTTCAAACAGCACGCGTATCAATGCAGCTTTGGATTGATTGCCCGGGATAACCAAGTCCTTTTCGCTCAGACTATGGTTCTGTTCTTTTTTGCTGAAATAATCAAAGCCCTTTACAGAACCTGAGGACGAATAATAATTGATTTTATTCTTGTCCAACAGTTCTATTAATGCACGCATGGTTTTATCTCGGGAAGAGTCGTACTTGATCACATAGGTTTGATATGAAGACAGTTTACCGGCAGCAGCATCATCTCCGAATTTCTTGAATTCAGAAACGACCTTTGCAGCATTCTGGGAAACCACTTCTACGATGTTCATGCCTGAGGCATGATGCTGGATAGCTCGGTCCACCAAAGTCAGGGTATCCTTTTCATCGGTATAGACTCCCAAACCTGCAGATCCATTACCGGCTTTTTCAAAGGTCATACCGATAGCTCCGGAATAGATGGGATAAGTATCGCCATAGGAAGGGTAAAACAAGTCAAAACGCTCCTTAGTGAAGTATAACCAGCCTTTGGAATCAAAATACTTTGCATTATGTTTACCAATGGTCGTTTGAAACTCACGTTGCCAAGGCGTAATCACCTCGTGGAAAGGTTCTGCAGCTGGCGGGAAATAATACGGTGAGTTGATCCCCTGCTCATGGAAATCGGCATGGATATGTGGCAACCATTTGTTGTAGATCGCCGCACGGAATGTACTTTCCTTTTGTGTTTGCCATGCCCAGTCGCGGTTCATATCGAAATAATAATGATTATATCGACCGCCTGGCCATGGTTCGCGATGCTCTCTAGCATAGATTTCAGGATTGTACTTGATGCCTACGGTACCATTGTACCAATTGTTATAACGTTCAGTACCGTCTGGGTTCAAACATGGGTCTATGATGACCAAGGTATTGTCTAACCAACCTTTGGTCTTGCTGTTTTTTGGATTTACCAATTCAAACAGGGTCATCATGGAAGCTTCGATCGATGAAGTTTCATTGCCATGGATGTTATTGCTGATCCAGACAATGGCTGGGGAACTGCTGCTGCCTTCGCCTTGGATGGCATGGGCAAGCTTAAGGTTGTTTGTTCGGATGTTTTCAAGGTTTCCGATGTTTTGGGCAGAGGAAATATAGAAAACCTTTAAAGGTCTACCTTCAGGTGTTTCACCATAAGATTCCACTTTTACTTGATTTGGAACCTGATCTGCCACATACTGATAATATTCCAAAACCTTCCAATGCGGCGTCACTTTTGTTCCCACTTGATAGCCTAGGTATTCGGCGGGAGATTTGATTTGCGCAAAAGAAAGTGTGGAAATAAAACAAGCCAGGACGGCCAGTATTTTTTTCATAGTATTTGAGGTTAATTAGGATTTAATAATTTAAAATAATTCGTTGCTGAAATTAAGTATTTACAAGTTATTTTTTTAATTTTCAGTCCTTTATTTTTTAAACCCAACCTACTATGGCTCATTTAGAAACCGACCTCATCCATAAAGGCCAGGAATTTAACAGCAGTAAAGCTGTTGTAACACCCATTTATCAGACATCTACCTATTTTGCAGATGAAGATTTGAAGAATTATATCATTTCTGCTACAGAAACGAAGAACCCTAATTTTTATCATCGACATGGCAATCCAACCAACTCCCAAGCAGCGGCCATTGTGGCAAGTTTGGAGAAGACGGAAGATGCCTTGGTTTTGGCAACTGGGATGGCGGCTATCAGCACGGCCATTTTATCGGTGGTCAAGTCAGGAGATCATGTTGTAACCCAAAACTCATTATATTCTGGCGCTATGCTCTTTTTTAAGGACTTCTTGACCGAATATGGAGTGGAAGTAACCCATGTGGACCAGAAAGACAATACAGCCTTCGAAAAGGCAATCCAAGCGAACACAATATTAATCTACGTTGAAACCCCTTCGAATCCGAACTTAGATGTCACCGATCTGAAGTTTATCGCTTATTTAGGGAAGAAGCATCAGCTGACCACGATGGCTGACAATACCTTTGCCTCACCCATCAATCAAACGCCTACGGAGTTTGGAATTGATGTCGTGGTTCATTCAGCGACCAAATATTTGGGAGGCCACAGTGACCTTACTGCAGGAGTGGTCTGTGGAAGCAAATCCTTTATTGAAAGGGTCTGGAAAAGGTCCTTGATGCTTGGGGGATCCCTGAGTCCTTTCGACTCTTGGTTACTCTTGAGAGGCCTTAAGACGCTATCCATGCGCGTAAAACAGATAAATAGCAATGCCTTGGCTTTGGCTGAATACTTTGAAAACCACCCGGCCATAAAACATACCGGATATGTGGGGCTTCCTTCGCATCCCCAGTATGATTTGGTCAAAAAGCAGATGCGCGGTGGAACGGGCATGCTCTGTATAGAAGTTGTGGGGGCTAATGAGGACGAGGCCTATAAAAATGCGCAATCGGCAATAAACAAATTGGAGGTATTTGCCAATGCGGCCAGTTTGGGCGGCGTGGAATCCTTGGTGGTCCACCCGGCCAGCATGTGGGGTTCACATCATGATAAAACACAAAAATCAGTTTCCGGAATAAGCAATGGCATGCTTCGAATTTCTGTAGGAATAGAACATATCGATGATCTGATTGCAGATTTTGAACATGCACTCGAGGATATCAAATAGAAGAAGCGGGCAAAACCCGCTTCTTCTATTTTAGTCGATCCTTACGGATGTTAATTTTTCAGGTATCCAGACCTGCATGGCACTCTTACCCCTATTGTTCCAAAGGAAGTAAGGGATTGCCGTAATTTCTTTCTCTTGTTGTAATACCTGATTGCTTGCCTGATCAATAGCTACAACAGGGGCTTTGAACTGGATAACATTTGTCCCCCCCAATAAATCAGGTTTGTAGTTTACTTGAAACTGGGTGTTCTCAGGAATGAACAGTCCATTCTTTGCGTTCGGGTTATCCACATCTTCCACGGCATATACAATAGGACCATATTGTAGGGCAATACGGTTCTGGTTCTGCTTCAATTCATCGGAAGACACGATCCGTTGCACCTCCATATTCAGTTGCATATCAATCTTATCCCCCTTTTTCCACTTTCTATCGATCTTTAAATATCCATCTTCCACAGCTGCATTTACAGGCTTTCCATTGACAGTTACCGAATAGTTATTGGTTTTGCCGTTTTTATAATGATATAATGAACTTGGAACGGGTTCTTTTAACCATCCTGGAATACGAACAAAGACTGCAAATTCCTTCGCTTTCTTAGGACTTACCTCTATACTGACCTGTCCGTTCCACGGATAATTGCCGGACTGTTTCACAAAGACCTCGTTTTTATTTAGGTCTACTGTTGTCTCACTGCCTACGAATAGATTGACATAGAGGTCTGTTGCCGAGCGACTGTAGATATAGGAACCTAAGGAAGATACCAACCTTGCGATATTGGATGGACAGCAGGCGGTTCCGAACCATTCGCTACGTTCGTAATTTCCATCCGAAGCCAATGGATTGCCATAGAAAAAACGATTGCCAGAAAGGCTGATGCCATCGATAGCGGCATTGTACAGCGTCCTTTCCAGTACATCGATGTATTTTGCCTGTGCAGAAAGCATGTTCATCCGCTGGTTCCAGAAAACCATCCCTACGGAAGCACAGGTTTCGCAATAGGCGGATTCATTCGGAAGGTCATAGGGTTTTCCGAACCCTTCATTGGAACCTTGGGCTCCAATTCCGCCGGTGATATAATAGTGCTTGTTGATTACGTCATCCCAAATGGCATCCATGGTCTTGACATAACCTGCATCCTTTGTTTCAGAAGCTATATCCGCAACCCCTGTATATAAATACATAGCTCGTACGGCATGCCCCGTTATTTTTCTTTGATCGCGAACAGGAATATCATCTTGGGCATATTCAGGGTCTTTCCATTCATCCCAGATCTTGCCTACGCCATGTCCCCTTCCTCTCTGTTCAACAAACCAGTCTGCCAATTGTAAATAACGCTTCTCATTGGTATGATGATATAATTTCATCAAGGCCAATTCAATTCCCTCATGTCCCGATACCCATGGCTTATTGGGAACCCGAAAATAATTGTCGATATGGTCTGCAAACTTTGTTGCTACCTTCAGCAATTTATCCTTACCAGTTGTATTATAATAGGCTATACCCGCTTCGATTAGATGACCAGCACAATAATCCTCATGCCTTTCCATATCTTTCCAGCGATCCTGAAGGCCATTTAGGGTGTAATAGGTATTTAAATATCCATCAGGCTGTTGAGCTGCGGCTATTTTATCGATCCATACATCTGTATTGGCTTCTAGTTCTTTGTCTGGATAGTTCTTCAAGGAATAGGCGATGGCTTCAATCGCTTTATAGACATCGGAATCATCATAATAGATCCCCTCGTGCTTGCCTGAACCCTGAGCCACCTTCTCAAAATTCCGGATGCGTCCCGTTTTGTCCTCGGTATAGGTTACACAGGCATCTATGGTAGCATTGGCGACCTTTTCCAATTGGGGTGACCAGAAGTTATCTTCTATGGCAACCTTTGAAAAATTAATCGGATAAATCTTTTGTGAAGGGCTTTGTGCCCAAAGGCTCGCGGAAAATAACAGTCCCGCTGAACAAATCAGAAAGCTTCTCATAATGGTAGGGTTGGGTTAATTATGAAAAAAGCTAGAAGAGGTCTTTTCCTCTTCTAGCTTTAGTTATTACCAGAATATGGTATAAAGCGCTGCGGTGATACCGATAACAATCAAGGCACCTACTGCAAAGCCAGTTTTTGTTTTGAACATGGTAGCATCTATCTCAAGTCCGTGTGTAACCACGCCTTTTTTGTGCTCGTACATAGAGATAATGTACATCCCGATTAGACAGAATATGAATACGAATCCAATTCTATCGATGAATGGGATTTCATAAACGCCATCCACAGGGATTGCAAATCCTGTTGAAGCCAAGAATGAAAGATCCATATAACCTGGAAGGAATTTCAATACGATCGACAGCAAGAAACCAACGATGGTTGCAAATAGTGCTGCATTTGAAGTCGTTTTCTTCCAGAAAAACCCTAAAAGGAACATGGCAAATACCCCTGGAGAAACAAATCCGGTATATTCCTGGATGTATTGGAATCCGCCTTTTTTATCAATCCCTAAATATGGAGCGATAAAGATGGCCAAGATCATGGAAACCACAATAGTGATCTTTCCTACATTTACTAATTTCTTTTCAGAAGCATCTTTGTCGAAGATCTTTTTATAGATATCCAAGGTAAAGATCGTTGCCACTGAGTTTGCTTTTCCCGCCAATGAGGCTACCACCGCAGCAGTCAAGGCCGCAAAAGACAAGCCTTTCAATCCTGTTGGCAATAGATTCAATAGTACCGGATAGGCTCTATCTGGATTCAGCTCTCCACCAGCTAACATTTCTTGTTGGAATAGACCATCATTATAAAGTACGAAGGCGGCAATACCTGGCAATACAACGATTAAAGGCATCAATAACTTTAATCCAGCAGCGAATAACAGACCGTTTCTTGCTGTTGGAAGATCCGCACCTAATGCACGTTGCGTGATGTATTGGTTACAGCCCCAGTAGTTTAGGTTGATAATCCACATACCCCCGATCAGAACGGAAAGGCCAGGAAGATCGATGTAATTCGGATTATCTGGTTTTAGGATCATATGGAAATGGTCTTGGGCTTTGTTATGAACAATTCCAAGTCCATCTAAAACGCCACCACCACCGAAATGGTCAGACACCAAGTTTAAGGCAAGATAAGTCGTCGCCAATCCACCTAAGATCAGGAAGAATACTTGGATAACATCAGTATATCCAATTACTTTCATTCCCCCTAGCGTGATGAAAATAGCGAAAATCGCTAAGCCGATCATACAGACTTGGAAATCTAACCCTGATATACTGGACACCGCCAATGCCCCTAAGAATAAGATGGAGGTCAAATTGACAACGATATACAATAGCAACCAGAAAACAGCCATGATCATGGCTACAGTGCCGTTATACCGCTGATTCAGGAACTGCGGCATCGTAAAGATCTTGTTCTTGAGATAGACCGGTAGAAAGAAAACCGCGACTACCACCAAGGTCACCGCTGCCATCCATTCATAGGTAGCAATGGCAAGACCGATCTTAAAGCCCGAACCACTCATCCCGATGAATTGCTCAGCGGAGATGTTGGATGCGATCAATGAGGCTCCAATTGCCCACCAGGTCAAAGATCCTTCGGCTAGGAAGTAGTCCTTGGAGTCTCCAGAGGCCGATTTCTTCTTATAATAAATGTAAAGTCCATATCCTGCAACAATGATGAAGTAACACAGGAATACAATATAGTCTTTGGTTTCCATTGATATTAATTAGTCGTAAACTTATAAATAGATTTGCTTGTATAGGTATCTCCTGGTTTCAAGGTTGTTGAAGGGAAGTTCGGTTGGTTTGGGGAATCTGGGAAATGTTGTGTTTCCAAGCATAAACCGGTACGGAAGCTATCCTTTACACCATTTTTTAGGGTTACATTATCTGCCATAAAGTTCCCACTGTAGAACTGAATTCCTGGCTCTTCGGTATACACATCCATCACGATCCCTGTTTTATCTCCAGTTAACGTGGCAGCATGGTTTAATCCATCCACTTTAGTTCCGCTAAGAACCCAATTATGGTCATATCCTTTTCCGAATTTCAATTGCTCATCCTCTTGTTGAATATCCTTACCGATAGTTTTGGACACTGTAAAATCGAATGGAGTACCTTTCACGTCCTTCAACTCTCCAGTGGGGATCAGCGTGCTATCTACTGGCGTAAATTTATCCGCATATAGCTTTAAGGTATGTTCAGTAATGGTTCCACTACCTTCACCGTTTAGATTGAAATAAGCATGGTTTGTAAAGTTCACTACAGTTTTCTTGTCAGCGGTTGCTTTGTAAGCGATGGCCAATTCATTGTTATCAGAAAGACTATAGGTAACCTCGATATGGATAGGACCAGGAAAACCTTCTTGTTTATCTGGAAGGGTATATGCAAAGGTAATGGCTTTATCATTGGCAGATTTCACCTCCCAATTTGCAAAATGAACTCCTTTTAATCCACCATGAAGGGTATTAGCACCATTATTGGTCGGAAGGGTAAAGGTTTCCCCATCTAGGGTAAACTTACCTTTGGCAATACGGTTGCCAAATGGTCCAACGATAGGTCCGAAAAATGGTTCTTTAGGGTTGTTATAATCAGAAGCTTTATTGAAGCCCAATACCACGTCAGTCAGTGTTCCATTCTTATCAGGAACCTGTAGAGAAACAATCCTGGCCCCAAAGTTCGTAAAATAAGCCTTGGCACCGGAAGAATTCTTTAGCATGTAAAGCTTGGCTTCTTTCCCATCGATTTTTTCCGTGAAAGAACTGGAGTCTAAGGTTGTAACAGCATTGCTGCTTGAATCAGTGGACTGACTGCTTTCTTGCTTACTATTTTGCTGGCATGCCACAGCCGTAATTAGGCCGCACGCTAGCATAAGTTTAAGGATTGATCTTTTCATTTTCTGTTTATAATTGATTCTAATATACTAATTCTGAGCCATTATCGGTTTTTACGAAAATAGGTGTCAACTCAAGGTTAAACTCTGTTTTATAGGCCGGTGCAAGCGCATCAACAAGCTGCTGTCCGAATCCTTTTTTGACGATATTGATCGTACAGCCACCGAATCCTCCTCCCATCATTCTCGCTCCAAGTACTTCAGGGAAGTCCTTCGCTTTCTCCACTAGAAAGTCCAATTCTTTACAGCTTACTTCATATTCCTTGCTCAAACCTTCATGCGCACGGAACATCTGCTTGCCCATTTCTACGATATCACCATTTTCCATGGCTGCACAGGCTTTCGCTAGCCTTTCATTTTCTTCTACTACAAACTTTGCTTTGATATAACTATCCAGATCAAACGGCATGACCAATTCATCCAACATTGCTATATCAACATCTCTTAAGCTCTTCACATCAGCATGTTTCTTTTGGACCAAGGTAACAGCATGCTCACAGGAATACCTTCTATCATTATATGCAGAGGAGGCCAAAGAATGCTTTACATTGGTATTTAACAATACGATTTCGTATTCCCCCAATTCCAAAGGGACATAGGTATAAGTGAGATCCCGACAATCCAGGCGAACTACATGGTTTGCCTTGCTGAGTACCGAGGCAAATTGATCCATGATTCCACACTTTACGCCAGCATAGGTATGCTCTGCAAGTTGACCGATCTTGGCAATACTGACTTTATCCAAGCCTAGTCTGAACAATTCATTCAATCCATAACCCGTTGCACATTCAACGGCAGCAGAAGATGATAATCCCGCACCAACAGGGATATCCCCATCGATATAAAGGTTAAAACCTGAAAGTTCCAATCCTCTTAATTTTAATTGATTAACCACGCCTAATATATAATTAGGCCACCCTTTATCGGAAGGAGCTACCTTGTCTAATTCAACTGTATAGCTCTCTTTAAAGTCTTCAGCGTATAAATGTATCTCCGAATCCTCTCGTTTGGAAAGCGCAACATAGACAGCTTTGTCAATAGCAGTTGGAAGGACGAAGCCTTCGTTGTAGTCGGTATGTTCCCCGATGATATTGATCCTTCCTGGGGATTTCGAAACTAATGTAGGCTCTGTTCCATACAATTCCTTAAACCTAGCACTAATTTGGTCTCTGTCAATCATTTGGTATTCGATTTATAATGTACTGTGGATTGATTTCTGATTATTTCTGCAGCTTTTTCAGCTGTAATATCGCGTTGCGGATTGGCTAACATTTCATATCCGACCATGAATTTCTTTACTGTGGCGGAACGCAACAAAGGCGGGTAAAAATGCATATGCCAATGCCAAAAATCTTGATTTCCACTATTTACTGGCGCTTGATGCATGCCTGCAGAATATGGAAAAGAAGTAGAAAAGATATTATCGTAACGGATGGTTAGTTCTTGTAAGGTTTTGGCGAGATCGGTTTTTTCATCATCGGTAAATTCCCTGATGTCCTTTACCTGTCTTTTGCTGATGACCAAGGTTTCAAATGGCCATGCTGCCCAGAATGGCACCAGGGCGACGAAATGATCATTATCAACAATGATCCTTTCCTTTTTCTTGAGCTCCAAGGCTAGGTAATCAGAAAGCAAGGAATGACCATTTTTTTCGAAATATTCCTTTTGTTGCTTCTCTTCTTTTTGGATTTCCATAGGGAGTTTACTCTCGGCCCAAATCTGTCCATGCGGATGGGGGTTGCTGCAGCCCATGATGGAACCCTTATTTTCAAAGATCTGTATGTATTTAATCCAATCGTTTGCTGCCAAAGAAGCAAATTCGCTTTGCCACACATCGACTACCTTCCTGATTGCTGGGATATCCATTTCTGGTAAGGTCAAGTCATGCTGCGGCGTAAAAGCGATCACTTTGCATATCCCTCTTTCCGTTTCAGCTACCAAAAGGCCTTCCTCATTCATCTCCCCTTCCTCGGAATCTTTCAATAATGCAGAAAAGTCATTCACGAACACAAAACTCTCTTTGTAATCTGGATTTACACTTCCATCAGCTCTTGAATTTCTTGGGCAGAGGTAACAATTTGGGTCATATTCAGGCCTATTGTCGGCAGGTAAATCTTCCACTTGCCCCTGCCAAGGTCGCTTACTGCGATGGGGAGAAACAAGGATACTTTCACCTGTCAACAGGTTCAAACGCCTGTGAGGAACATCATTTATAGCAAAGTTGGGCATAGGTTGCGCTTAAATTAGTTTTCCTAAGATACAAATTCCATCAATTAATTGTAGTGGGTCCGTGTACTTTTAACACACCCTTAGAATCTATTTCTATGGGATCAATAAAAACAACCCTGTCATTTCCGGTTTTGGTGGTCCTGCCATGGTAGACACAGTACATTTTGCCATCCTTACCTACAAACACAGAATTATGGCCCGTACCTGTCACATCACCTCCCTTTTCGCTGTTCTTTTCCAATACCGGATTAAACTCCGATTTCACAAACGGCCCTAAAGGACTTTCTGAGGTGGCATAACCCACGGCATAATATGGCCCTGCATAGTGATTCGCAGAATACATCATATAAAAAAGACCATTATGCTTGAACAAATAGGACCCCTCGGTCCAACGGCGATTGATTTCCTTATTATGGACAGAACGGCTTTCCCATTCTGCCTGCTTATCGTCCATTTTCACTGGTGGCTTCAACAAAAGGCGAGGCTTACCGATTACCCCACTCAAATCTGGTTTTAACTCAATTCCGTAAACCCAACTCTCCTCAATCTCATCATAAATGCCATTCTTTTTTGCCCAATCTGCGATCTCTGATTCCACGGGATGTTTGTAACAACATCTGGAATAATAAAGATATTTCTTGCCATCCTCCGCTACATAGACATTGGCATCAATAATGGGATAGCCAGGATCAAAAAGCGGATGCGATTCTATATCCACAAAAGGACCGGTTGGATTATCCGATACCGCAACGCCGATTTTATAGTTTTCAAGTTCATTATTTGGATTTTCTTTCCAATGGGCACTGTAGAATAAATAGAACTTATCATCCCATTTATAAACCTCAGGAGCCCAAAAGTCTTTGGTTCCCCATGATTTTTCCTGTTGGTTATTGTAGATTACACCTTCATTTTTCCAATCCTTTAGGTCCTTGGAAGAATAAACCACAAAACCGTTCTTTGTACCCCCTGTTCCATATAAATAATAAAGGTCGCTCTGCTCATCAAAGATGATATAAGGATCCCCTAAAGCAACTGACAGTGGATTCCCCGGTAATTCCTGGGCCTTACCTTGCAGGCACAACAGGAATGACAATCCTAATAGCAATAATCGTATGTTCATCTCTAAGAATTAAATAATAGGTTTTTGAGTTTTATTTCTTTCTGGTTTTCCTGTACCGATCAGTGGCCAACCCTCTTTCCAGTTCAGCGGATCCAACATCAACATCCTTCTGCTTGTTCCATTCCCCAACTTTCCATTGGTCTTATCAATCGCATGGTAGAAAATCCAATCCTTACCTTTAGCATCCTTGATGATCCCTGAAGTATGCCCAGGGCCAACTATGGAATCCGAACCTTCCAAGATTAGGCTACCATGATTTCTTTCCTTGATATCTCGTCCCTCTTTATCGAGATAGGGTCCCAACAAATTCTTGGATCTTGCTGTCAGCACATGATACTTACTATTTGCACCCTCACAGCAACTACCCTTAGAACCCAAGAAATAGAAATAGCCATCTTTCTTATAGATGGTCACGGCTTCATAATCACCGGCAGCTATTTTATGCTTTTTCCCAGTTAACACCTTTTTCCCATCAGAGGTTAACTCCAGCGCAAATGTGCCCTGTTCAGGACTATCGGAGAAACTTCCCCAGAATATATATTTCTTGCCATTATCCTCCATAAAAAAGGGATCAATTGAATTAGGCACATTGGCAGATTCAGAATCAAGCAATTTCCCTTGATCTATAAAAGGCCCCTTTGGAGAATCCGAAATAGCCAATCCCAAACCAGGGTTCTTATCGCCCCAAGTTGAAAAGGAGTAATAGAGGTAATACTTTCCATCTACAATATTGATATCTGGTGCCCAAATACCACCGGCCTCTTTCCAATTAGGCTTAGTGTCAAAAGCAGGCCCCACATAGGACCAGTTCACCATATCCTTGGACTCCAAGATTGGAACAAGACGAGAGCCCTTACCATCATCCCAATTATCTTGGGTGCCATAAGCATAGAATAGTTTTGTTTTAGGATCTTGGATTACCGTAGGGTCAGCGAGCACAGGTTCAAATACCGGATTCTGATAGGTATCATTTTTTTGGCTTGTAACCACAGAGTTTTTCCTTGCACAAGAATCAAGAACAGAAGCTGAAAGTAATAAAACAGACATGAGCATTGAATTGCGGACCGAAGGCACACTGATCAATGTTTTTATATAGACCACACTTTTCAGAAACATAATTTGATTGAGTTTAAACAGGTTAAACAAGTAGATAAAGTTCAATTTACAGGAATTTTCTGAGAATTAAGGGAATAAAAAAAGAAAACCCTAAGCTTTATGGGCTTAGGGTTTTCCTTTATTTGATCTTTTCCGTTAGGAAGACAATGTCTTTATAATTGTCTTTTTCATACAGAATACCGACCAACTTAGGTTTCATCAGGACGATGTCCGAATAGGCTGAATAGGCTCCTTTATATCCTTCAGGCGCCTTAGCAATCAATTTTGTAAAATACCAGGTCTTCCCTTTATCCTTTGAAAGCCTCAAGGTTAGGTTATCCCTATTCTTTTCATCTGCTGCATTGATATGAGCCAGCACGAAATTCTTCCCTTTCTTCCAGGACAATACCGAACCTTGGTTGATCGGGTCTGGAAGATTAGGGTCTGGAGCAGAACTCTGCCAAGTTTCACCGCCATCATTCGAAACGGAAATAACACGTTGCTTTGGATTCAACTGCTGATTCCTGGAACTCATATAGACCTCATTATCTCCAACCTGAGCAGCAGTAGATTCATTAGTTCCTGGATAAGGTACATTCTGGCTCAACTTAAAGGTCTTTCCATGGTCATCCGAATAGAAAGCATGTGCATTCCAGTCCTTACCCTGTGCACTAGGATCTCCAGCACTGTGGTTGGCAGCAATGTAAATCCTTCCCTTATTAGGACCTGACACAAACTGAAATCCATGTCCAGGCGTATTGGCATAAGTTCTCCAGTCTTCTGTAAAGGTATAGGCGGAATTAACCTGTGGCTGATTTGGTCTGTGGGTCTGGGTCGTGATATTCACGGGTTCAGACCAAGTTTTTGCACCATCCGTAGAAGTGATGTACCAGACTTCACGCAAGCCTTTGCCTTTCCTCACTTCGCCTTCGTGGTTGTTCCCTGTATTATAAAAAAGAAATATCCTTCCAGCTGGATAAGCTGGATCCGTCATATCCAACACCGGCGCTACATTTCCAGCCTGAAGCTTATCATAATCAGCTGCAACATTCAGTTTCCCCCAAGTCTTTCCTTGGTCCTGACTGATCTTATAAACGATATCCACATTGCCATAATCTCCGGCATGGTCCACACGACCTTCCGAAAATGCTATCAGGTCTCCATTCTTGTTCTTGATAATGGCTGGAATCCTATAGCTGGCATAACCATCCTCTCCTGAGCGGAAAACTACGGTTTCCTGAGCTGAAACTGCTGATATTAAGCATGCGGCAAATACTGATAAAAATAGTTTTTTCATATATAGTGTGTATTGATTTCTATTGATAAGGGATAAAAGTAAACATCCATTTCGTTGGATTCTGCCAATCCTTGCCCTTAAAATCTCCGACTGGCAACTTGATTAATATCTCATTCCATCCTTCCTCCATCTGGATCTTGGTGGGTTCCCTAAAAGAATAGCCTTCATCCGTCAATGGCAGCTCTAGCTCCCCTTTCTGACCAGGATGATTCCATTTCGGCGCTGGGATTTTTATTCCATTGACCAAAACCTGGCTTTGCAGGTCATCCCATGTACCTTCTGCCGGCGAATCACTGGCATAAGACCGCGAAAGGTTTGCAAAACCGATCCAGAATTCTTTTTCTTCGGCTTTATCACTCCAGATCCTTGTTCTTTCATAAAAAGTACTGTTGGGTTTAGGCGATTCAACAACTCCGGGAATAATATCAGCCCACCAATGTCTCAAAACGATGGTCCCTCCGACTTGGTTCTTATAAACAGCATATTGTTCCCCAAATGGTTCCTTTTCAATAGGGAACTCTTTCGCTAATTCGCCATTATTATCAAAAGGTCCGATCATTTCCCAGAACATTCCAGTCTGTTGCTGATATGGGAAAGGAAGGTTGGCGAAATATTTCGATTTATGGGACAAGAGTCTCTTCTCAAATGCTGCAAATTCTTGGAATGCTTCCGTTTTTCTTTCTGGAAGAAATGCCTTCCAACCTAATTCACCGCCTCCACGCCATATTCTTTCTGCAAATGTTATCATCCCAGGATAGATAGCACTTTGCAGGAACATATCCTCTGGTTTTTCAACTGCACGGTCTGGCCATGAACATAGAATGGCTCCAGGAAGTTGCGAGCTTTCCTTTTCCTGTTCAGCAAACCTTCGGAAAAACAAGGTTGTCACAGTCTCCAAAGGATCCATATGGTTGATATAAAGATGCTTGGAGTCTAAATACTGAAGTGTAGTTTTAGGATCTATAGCTTTTGGACCGCCCATCCACATTTGACGAACGGTGGATGATTCCAGATTACTTCCCGGATCCCAGCCGTAAGTTTTGAAGCCCAATGATTCCACATATTTCGTGATTTCCGGCATAAACTGCTTATTACTAATCTTTACCTCATCCCCACCTATATGCAGATGCTTGAGCGTAGGAAAGGTATCAGCAAACTCCTTAAGCAATTCCTTGATGTATACAATACCTTCTTCACTCTGCATATTGACCTTAAAGAAACGCTCAAATGCAGCTGAATGTCCTGGCATATCAATCTCAGGCAAAAATAAAATATGCCTTTCCTGACAGTAATCGATCAACTCCTGAAACTCCGCAACCGTATAATATTTCCCAGCCCATCGGGTCATGTTCTCCGCAGCTGTGAGACCAGGATATTTTTTACTTTCCAAGCGCCAAGCAATATCCTCCGTGAAATGGAAATGCAGAACATTAAGCTTATACTTCGCCATCACATCGATCTGCTCTTTCAACATCGCCACCGGTTGGTAATTTCTACCCACATCCAGCAAGAATCCCCTAAAGGAATATGCAGGCTGGTCCTTGATTTTCACTAGAGCTACTTGCTTCTCATGAAAGTCCATTTGTCCTAAAGTCTGCAGAGCGTAGAAAATCCCTTTACTAGATAAAGCTTTGATTTGGATTCCCTGGGAATCAATTTGCAGAGTATAACCTTCATCAGATTGTATACCTTCCAGACTTGAAATTATCTTCAATGAAATTGAAGGTAATTTCTTATTCTTAGAAATGTTTATCGATTGACCTTCTAATAAATTTTTAAGCAGGTTGACCTCATTCTTTTCAATGGATTTGCCAATTTCAAGATGAACCCCTTTGGATAGGTCCAGTTTATTTTCCGACCACTGCACATCTTGAGGCATTGGAATCAAAGCCTCTTGAGCGTTCAAGCTATCGACAGCGAAAAAGTTCAACAACAATAAAATATAATGGGCTATCCTATTCATAATTGTCCTTTTTCTTAAATTGATTGATAATGGACCAACAGTACCATTCTTGCCTAGGCAAATGGAATGGACCTTTAAACAGGTTCCCTTTAGCGGTTTGGGCTATTCCCCCATCACGATGTAAATAACCGTACCATTCCCCATGTTCTTTATCGTGGAAATGAGTATAGGCATATTCATGGATCTGCTTGTGCATGCTAGCATATTTCTCATCCTTGGTTATCAGATACGCCAATAAGGTAGCAATGATAGCTTCGTTCTGCGGCCACCAAAATTTCATGTCCTGCCAATATTCTTGGACAGGTTTATTATAGACATCCCTAAAATACAGAATACCTCCAAATTCCTTATCCCAACCTCTTTCCCACATATAATCCAGCATCCGCAATCCAAGGTTTATCAATTTCTCATCCATATTTCTATGAACAGCTTCATGCAGAATAAACCAAGCACCCTCAATGGCATGCCCCGGATTGAGTGTTCTTCCATCAATATGATCGATGATACTACCATCAGGAGCTACCTGCTCCATCACACAGCGGATATCATCCTTCACAAAATACTGTTCTATCTCTTGGATCCAATTTGTAATCGCATCTTCACATCGAGGGTCGCCAATGGTCTCCCTTAATTGCTGAGCGGTATTGCACATGATCATCGGGATTCCTATTCCGCGGCTTGGTCGAGTTTCCTCAAACTTAGGTTCCATTTTTCGTTCTCCACTGGCATATTCCAAACATATCCCAAATAGATTACGGGCTAATTGCGCAGCTTCCTCATCACCTGAAGCTTTTGCGTAGGCAGCACTGGCAATCACGGCAAAGGTTTCCGAGAAAAAATATCGACGCATACGGATTGGATTGCCTTCCTGATCAACGTGGAAATACATTTTCCCTGCTGCATCAAAACATTTATTTTTCAAAAATTCATAGCCTAAGCGCGCGCCTTCCAACCATTCTTCCCTTGGTTCCACCGTGTTATAAAGGGTAGAAAGCAACCAACAAGCACGGCCTTGTATCCAAACGGCCTTATCGGTATCAATCAGGGAACCATCTTGATCTCGCATCAATAGGTACCCACCAAACTCATGATCAAATGATCGCGGAAACCAAAAAGGAACCGTATCATTGACCAATTGATCTTTATAAAAATCTGCTAATTCAGTTAACTCTTCGTTATTGTACATTCTTTTTTATCTTTTAATCGAAAATGTGGAAACAGGCACTCCTTCCTCATTCGCTAAATTTGCCCTTGAAAAAGGCTTGTATCCATAATATATCTCCATTAAACCTCTAGGATTTTCCAGGAAAACCGAATTCCCTTTTATTTCCACGACCTTGAGATCTACCAAATTTCCGTTTTCATCTTTAGCCTGAAAACCTGTAACTTCTTTTGATCCCATTACCTTTAATTGCTTGGCATGACTGAACCTTATTTCATGTATATCTTCATTTTCATAAGAATAAATAGGTTGCGGGCTATCCGAATTATTATCCTTTCCAAATTCATGCTTCAAGACCAGATTAGCCAATCGTTTTCCAATGATTAACTTCTCTCTAGGGTGTACATCCAAGGAATCACCTAGATCAGAACTGACAGCCATATAGACATCCTTCAATTCATTGCTGAGCTTTCTTTGGCTATCCCTGAATTTTGGCCAAGAGGGCCTATCTATACTGGAAAGCTGAACCGTATAGAATGGCAACCTTTCCCGTTTACCGAAAAAGGGCTTATAATTCTCTCTCCAAGAAGCTATTAAAGTCTTGAATAGATGCTCATGTAGTTCAACGTTATGGGCATTACTTTCCCCCTGATACCATAGAACCCCCTTTAATGAAGCATCCTTCCACTTATTGTAACCTGCTTCAAAATTATAGGCCGGTTCATAGGGATGTCTTTGGTTCTTGACCATGGATTTCTTCAGATTAACCTCAGCTCTGCTTCTACAGAAATCCTGAATGAAATCGGATTTCCGCCACTGATGGATATAAGTCGCCAAAAGCGGATCGTTCTCCAAGCTTCTTCTCGGAATCCAAGACTCGGTATTCGAACCGCCCACGGCAAGTTCAATGATGCCAATCGGAACCTGCGTTTCCTTTTGTAATTCTATTGCAAAACTGTAGGCAATCGCTGAAAAGTTGGCGGCATTTTCTGCTGTTAGCTTTTCCCAGTTCCCAGAGAAATATTCCAGGTCATTTACTTTCTTTAAAGTAGCCTCATCCCACTCTTCATTATTTGTTTCCTTAAGGACCTTGTTATTAAAAATTCGAATATTATCGTGTTTGGAAGCCTCCTTAATCAATTCTTTTGATCCATTGGCATCCTTTAACGGGAAAGCCATATTGGACTGCCCTGATGCTAAAAACACATCGCCAAACAATATATCTTCTAAGATGATCGTATCCTGATCCGTAAAAATTTTCATCTTATATGGTCCACCAGCAGGTATGTCATAAATATCAATTCTCCACTCCCCTTCGGAGTTAGCAGGGGATAAGTAAGTTCCTCCATTCATTTCAATAAATACAGCCTGTTTAGCATTCGCTTTGCCTGTTATTCGATTAGTTTGATCCCGTTGCAATACCATATGCGAACCTATACTTTCATGTACGGAAAGCTTCTGCCTTACAGGAACTATTACATCGAAAATGGTCTTTGCAATAATTTCGGCACCTTGCTCCGATGGGTGTAGATAATCATCAAATAGATCGATACGAAAAGCTAAGGGCGGATAGAGATAAACGAGCTTGTGGAAATGTCTCACCGCTACAGCGCGTATTTCTCTCTTGATATCCCAGTACCAATCTCGAGTTCCTGAAAGGAATCGAGGATGTCCACTAAAAATTGGTGTGTTTTCACATACATAAACTTCCACCTTCGGATTTCCGTTTTTAAAAAGAGAGATCAGTTTATTATAGTTCCGTTGAAAGTCCATTTGGTAATTAGGCCAATTTCTTGGATCTGTATCATTCAAGCCTAAGTTAATGACAACCAAATCAGGTTTAAAGGCTAGCGCAGCCTCCAGTTCCTCTGATTTCAGATAAGGGTTATGCCCTTTTTCCAGTAGAGTTGCACCATTTCTCCCAAAATTGCGTACTTCATAATCATCGCCCAGTAACTGCTGCAATTGATCCGGATAGGTTTTCCCTTTGGCTAAATTAGAGCCTTTAGTCACTGAATCACCAATACAGGCCACCCTCTTCTTTTGTTGGGCAAAAAGAAAGTTGAACGATAGAATAAATAAGAAAAGTACTTTAATCGATAGCCTCATTTCCCTTCGGTTTTAATACGGCCAATTGAATGATCAATACGATCAACACAATTCCCGCCAATAATGCAAAATCACTTCCCAATTGTCCTTCATCTGCAGAGGCACCAAGAATCTTCGTGATATAAGCACCTGCAAAGACACCAACCATATTCATGATCCCATAGGCCGTTGCCCTGTATTTTGAAGATACAAACTGACAAAGGATGGGCATATTATTGGCATCAAACATCCCAAAACCAAAGCCGAACATCAGGCCTGCAGCAACGATTGCAAAGACACTGTGTCCATATCCAATCAATATTACCGCCGGAATGGTCGATGCCAATCCTATGGCGCTGGTATAGATCCTTCCGCGCACATTCTTTTGAATCCATTTATCGGAAATAATTCCTCCAAGGATTACCCCAAAGAATGAGGAAAGGGCTATGGTAATGGTTGCCAATGGACCTGCTTTTTCCATAGGGATATGCAGGTTCTCCGAGAATAAGGTAGGTAGCCAATTCTTGGTTGCCCAGCCCGGAAGGCTTGGAACAGCAAAATATAATAGGATGACCCAGAAAGCAATATTGGAAAACAACATGGAAAGCCCTTTTAACAGGGGAACCTTGTTTTCCACTAACTTCTTGGCATCAGATCGATGATCCGTTTCATGTAAAAATAGAATAAGGACGACGGAATAGATGATTCCGATCAATCCAAACAGGATAAAGGTATAATGCCAGGAATAGGATGCCGCAACGGTGGCACCAAAACCGCCTAATGCCTGTCCAAAATAAAAACCGGTCATGTGGATCCCTACAGCTAAGGACCTTGACTTATCCGAATGGTAATCCGCAATCAATGAAAGTCCCGCTGGAATATACAAGGCTTCACTGACGCCCATAATCGCCCGTAGGGCATACAGTTGCTCATAAGTATCAGCATAGCCCATCGCTAGGGTAACTGCCGACCATACAAACAAACTCCCTACGATCAACCATTTCCGGTTCCACTTATCGGCAACAATTCCCGCTACAGGACTCATAAAACCATATATCCAAAGAAATACAGCCATCAGGTTACCAAATACCGCAGCACTTTCCAATTCCAAAATATCGATGGCCATTGCAGGTCGCATGGTTGATAAGATCTGACGGTCCATATAATTCAGGAGTGCCACAAACCATAACAAGCCTACAACGATCCAAGGATATCTTTTACTGTTTTTCATAGATTTATTTTATCTGTCCAACCAAGATCTGATCGGTACGAACCCCCGCTCGAACCTCCCCAGATGGAATAAAAAATAGATTTTCTTTTATAACTGCCGTAGTGGTTACTGGACTTTCAGTTTCAATTCCCTCCAATTGTGACCAAGCACCTGTCTTCAGGTCATACACCAAATTCTCTTTCGAAAACCCGGGATGTCCTGCCTGAAGTTTATTCTTTGCTTGAGTCAATTCTTCCTTTTTCAGCGGATCATTTTCCTTGGCAATATTGGCTATAGCCTCCTCTACCTTTGAAAACGTGCTTCCATCATCCCCTCCGAACACAAAGATTTTCCCATCTTTATAGACTCCGGTCCCTGCGGCCAAAGCCTTAGGGAGCTTAGTAAGCTCACGAACACTTTTGGTATTTAGGTCCAATTCCAACAGCCCATCATAGATATCACTGATGGCATTTGGATTTTTCTTCCTTCCCCCAATGACATAGACCTTGTCCTTCCCATTGCCAAGCACAACAGCATGACTTACTGGATAGGGCAGTTTCATATATTCTATCCAATTTGCAGTGGAATCATCCAATTTCAGGGAATAAACCCGATCAGAGACCGATTCTGCATTTTCACCACCAATAAAGAAGATTTCGTTGGTACCTGCTGCCAAACCGGCATTGGTCAAAGCCACTGGCAAGGGTTTTAAGTATTTCTTTTCCAGTTTACCTCTTTCGGATAATTCATATTTGGCAACTTGATCAATTGGACCGATTTCATTTTCTCCGCCAGCAATATAGATGGCATCTGGAAGACTGAGATTGGCAGAATAGGCAATCCCAGTTTCAAGATTAAATATGGTATCCAGCTTTATGCTTGACCCTGAAATGGAAAAGATATATCCTTGAGATTGGTAAACTTTCTTTCCTCCATCCCAAGGCAATCCATCGGGGAAATTAGCACCAGCTGCCACAATCAGTTTGTCCTGAAGGATACCTGTTATTGGTCCTGCGACCCCTATATTTTTTGATCCAGAAATCGCAGGCAAATGACTTGCTTCTTCCCATACTAATCCAGACTTGCTCTGCAAACCAGAACAACCAACCACTAAAACCGCCATAGATAATATTGCCTTAGTCCGCATTAATTAATTGACTTAAAGGAATCAAAGCCCAATGCCGCAACATCAGCTTTGAACAACTCAAAATTCTCTTTTGACATATTGGCTATCGGTAAACGGAATTCTCCACAATCCAGGTCCACTAATTTCATGTAAGCCTTTCCTGTTGCAATACCACCATATTTACCTAACAGACGGATCATATCAATGGATTTCTGCTGCAATTTATTGGCTTCCTCAAAATTACCTTGGTCATATGCCGCTATCAGATCATTGTATAATGGAGCCGCATAATTGTAGGTACTTCCTACCGCACCTTTTGTTCCTAATACCAAAGAGGACAACATGTTTTCATCACGCCCCCAAAGCATATCGTACTTTCCATTTTTATGATTTAAACAAGACAAGAAATCCATAAAATCTTCATGCGTATATTTGATGCCTTTGAAGGTTGGAATCATATTATCCACAGCTTCCAATAGATCGATCATATTGTAGTTTCCACCGGTAAGCACTGGAATATGGTAATAATAAAATGCGGTATTTGGTGCAGCGGCAGCTATTTCCTGACAGCATTTCGCCAATTGCTGCACATTTGCAGGTTTGAAATAATAAGGGGAAGTAAAGGAAATGGCATCTGCTCCTTCTTGCTCAGAGATCACTGCCAATTGCTTACATTCCTTGACATTCGTACCGCCTAAAAACATAATCAGGGCGAAATCTGGATCGGCTTTTGTCAATGCTGTCCAGGCCTTCAATACTTGCACTTTTTCATCAAAGGTCAAGGATACCCCTTCACCAGTCGAGCCACAGATAAAAGCTCCTTTCACATTATTCTTTTTAAGCGACTGATAATAAGCAGGAATCAGGTCTAGGTTCAGTTCACCGTTTGGATCAAATGCCGTAAATGGAGCGGCAATTAATCCTTCAATTTTGTTTGTTAGCATATACAAATTATTAAAAACTAGATAGCCTATCCTGCTGGGCAGGATAGGTTTATATTAAATTTAACATTAAGTTCCTGAATATCCAGGATTTTGGTCTCCATCTAACTTCGGATCCGCCGATAGCGTTCCAAGGTCAATAGGCCAAAGAATTTTATGTTTTTGGGAATCATTGTTGTCCAACACCCCAACCAAATTCAGGTCCTTACGAAAAACCAATGGCGTTCCTGAGGCATCTTGCATGCGGCGTAGATCATACCAACGCTTACCCTCTGAAACAAACTCCTTGGTCCTCTCATAAAAAATGGCAAGTTCATTGGCTTCAAACCCTCCGTTTACAAATTGTGGAGCCGAACCTTTATAAGCCCTGTTTCGCACCAACATGATTTCATTAGTCGGATCTTGCCCCAATTTATTCTTGATTTCTGCCAATAACAGATAAGCATCGGCTAAGCGGTAAATCGGATAGTCATCTGAATAGCTTCGTACGCCTTCCACAATGGTACCCAAGAATTTACGGAGTACCACTGCATGCACATCGCCCTTGTTAAAGTTTAAGAAAGTTGCATTGGCTCTGCTATCTGCTGCTTCATACAGTTGATATAGGCCATATTTGTATTCATAACGGATAATGCCCGTATTGGAAATTTTCAAAGGATCTGCTGGAATGGCCTCACCTTTATCATCTACGTAGCCTGAAATATCATCACTCTGTGCATACAGAAAGTTATTGAAGAAACTGGTCGCCTCACCATATTGGTACCTCAAAGTAAAAATGGTTTCCGAATTTCCTTTATTGGCAGCTGAACTTGCCGTCGCAAAGACATTCGCATAATCATTGACTAGGGTGAATTTTGGTATTACGGCCTCTACAGCAGCTTTTGCAGTCTGAAGATCTTGTGCAGTACTTGCCGGAGCATTTCCGTCAATCTTTACCTTGGCGGACCATAGATACACCTCCGTTTTCAACATCTGTGTCGCAGCCAAGGACCACTGCGCTTTTTGGCTTAGGATATTATAGTCATTGTTGAAACTAGAAACTGATTTTTCAACGTCCGCTTTAATAAAGTCTAAGGTTTCTTTTTCCGTTTTACTACGGGAAGTGTACAACTCTTCAGCTGAACTCGGTGCCTGATTGGCTACCTTCGCTTCAGCAACCAAAGGAACCCTTCCCCAAGTCCGGAACAGATTGAAATAATAGAAAGCACGCAATCCATAGGCCTGCCCTAAATAATATCCTTTCTCCGCATCTGACAGGTAGGTTGCCGATTCCACTTGGAATATAAAGTTATTGATCTGGAAGATCTGTCCATAAAGGTTGGCCCAGCTGCTAAAACCAGGACTGCTTTCACGCACATCTTGGATGATGATCGAACTCGAGTTTAGGGATGCAGTACCTGTAAAACTGGTTCCATCTCGCAAAGTTCCACCTCTTAACTCTCCAAAACTCCATAAGGTTTGCTGCGCATTTCTTAATTGGCTATGGATACCAACCATTGCTCCTTTTACTTGATCCTGTGTTTTCCAGAAAGATCCACTTGCGAAATAATCCTCTGGGGTTAAATCCAATTCCATCTTGCTACAAGAGGAAAATGTTATGCTCGTTGCCGCTATTGCTAAGGCTATTAATATCTTTTTCATGACTTAAGTTTTAAAAGGTTAATTGAAGACCAAAAATGACCGTTCTTGGTAGTGGGTAACCACCCCCTCCCTGTCCAATCGACCCACTTTCCGCAGAAAACAGGGTATTGGCTGTCCAGTATTGAAGGTTCTGTCCGGTTACTGAAACACTTAAATCTTCCATCTTGATCTTGTTCGCCAAAGATCTCGGTAAACGATATGCCAAGGAAATCTCCCGGAATGCCAAATAATTACCTTTATTGTAGAACATGCTACTTTCTCGACTGGTATTGTTCTTGAACAATTGGTCCGCCCAGTAATAGGTTGGATATTTTGCGTTCGTGTTTTCTGGGCTATAGGTATCCAATACTTCCGTGGTCGTATTGAACGTTCCTTGCATCATCCCCAAAAACCAAGCTCTTGGTCCATCATAGGCAACATAGCCCAATGCATAATCAAATCTTGCACTCAAGGAAAAATCCTTGTAAGTGGAATAAAGACCAAATCCTCCAGTCCAACGTGGTACGGTATTCCCCATGTAAACCCTATCGTAGGAATTGATGATGCCATCATTATTGACATCTCTCCACATCACGTCCCCTAAGGCCAATGGATAATGCAGGGCTTTCTCTGAAGCCGTCATCGCATTGAACACATCCGGATGCACCAAGGTTCTCGCTCCGATCAAATCCTTTAGCTGCAGGGCATAATTATCCAGGTCCTGTTGAGTACGGATAATGCCCAAGGCCTCGTATGCATAAGCCACATTCGGATCCTGTCCTTCTTGTAGGCCTCCAACCCATTCTAATTCCATGGTACTTGGGTTATAGACTTGGAAACCATTCTGACGGTTGTTCTCAACCCCATTATATGGCAGCTTTAAGATCTTGTTCTTGTTGTAGGCAGTATTCCAGTTGAAGCTCAAGGTAAAATCATTTGCACGGATCGCTTGGTAATTTAAGTCTATCTCTACCCCTTGGTTTTGCATGTCACCATTGTTGGTCGTAATGGAAGTAAATCCTGCTGACGCTGGCAACAACAAGGTTGCGATTTTATCCGAAGTCGTTCTATGATAATAGGATACCGATAGATCTAACCTATTTAACAATCTGGTTTCTAAACCTACTTCTTTGGTAATCAAACTCTCCCATTTCAGGTTAGGCACGGCTAGGTCCGTCATTAAAAATCCAACTTGGTTGTCGTAATTGTGTTTATAGAGTAGGGATCCATTGGGGTTATAGGTCGAAGAATTATATACCCCTTGCAAAGCATAAGCTCCAATGCCGCCAATATTTCCGTTCGCACCATAACTAGCCCTTAATTTTAAGGTGTTGACCACTTGGTCAGTGCCCATAATATTGGCGAAGAAGTCTTCATTATGAAGGTTCCAACCTAATGACACCCCTGGGAAAGTTCCCCAACGATTATTCAATAGGTTTGAATAGCCATCACGACGCAAGGTCAAGGTCATTAGATAGCGTTGGTCATAATCATAGTTCAAACGTCCGAAAAACGAAGTGATCCTATTACGGACATGGTAAGAATCGATACCACGACGGTTTGCTTCGGTACTGGTCAAACCTAGATCCATGAAGTCATCCGATGGTGCACCTGAACCCGATGCTGAAAATCCTGTATTGTAGGAATCAAAGAATTCCCATCCTGCCATGGCATCAAAATTATGTTTCTCGCCAAAGGTGTTTTTATAGTTTAAAACCGCATTATAGGTTTGGTTCAAAATCTTGTCATAGCTTGCCGATGAGTTTCGAGTTCGCACCCAGTTACCTGGACTGGCTAAATAATCCCTGTTGAAGGATTCATTGTTGGTTTGGTTGATAAACCAGTTACCACTTGTTCTCAAGCTCAGCCCTTCATAAAGGTCAATGACAAAAGCTTGGGACATCGTAAATTTCTGGTTTTGGTTATTGCGGATAAAACGATCATTGTTTACCGCTGGGTTACCATCTTGCCAGTCACGGCCAACCAAAAGATCTCCATTTGCGTTAAAGCCACGCATGGTTGGAGGAGCCCCCAAAGCACGGGTCATATAATTACCTTCCCCATTGATGGCATCTCTCCATTTGGTATTCGCGAAATTCAAGCCTGAATTGGAAGTAATCCAAGGTTTGATTTTGTAATCACCATTTAGGATAAAGGTCAAACGATCATAATTGGTTCCAATTGGCACCCCTTGCTCATAGTATTTACCCAAACTTGCATAGTATTTACTCTTATCATTTCCCCCCTGCACGGCAAGGTTATAATCTTGGGTCAGGGCATTTTTGCGCAATGCATAATCGGTATAATCAAAATCTTTATAGATCAATTCTTTCCCTGTAACAGGATCGATCATGGTTTGGTACCCTTGGCCCAATAATTCCCTGTTGGAATCATCCAAGAACATGGTACTCCAAACGGCATTGCTCACCTTGTTTCCATCTAATATATTGCCCTGATCATCCTTATACTTGTTCCCAGTACCAAAAGGACCCACTGAAGTCAATTGGTTCAACTGGTTGGGTTGGTACATGCCAGAGGTCTGCACCCCTTTTCTCGACCAGTACAAATAGTCCTTGGCATCCAAGAACTCAAAAGGGATATTCAAGGAATTGACCCCGATCTTAGATTTCAGCGAAATATTGGACACGCCATCTTTACCACGTTTTGTGGTAATCAATACCACCCCGTTTGATGCTCTAGCACCATAAATAGCCGTGGCAGATGCATCCTTTAATACGTCGATGGACTCAATGTCATCTTGGTTGATATCGGAGAAACCCGAACGGATCAAACCATCCACGATCACCAACGGGGATCCTCCGCCCCCATAGGTTGTTCCTCCACGCAATACGATGTTTGGAACTGAACCCGGACGACCAGAAGTCTGTTGAACACGTAGGCCAGGAATGGTTCCTGCCAATGCCGATGCTGGGTTAGAACGAACTCCAGTCTCTAAAACGCGCTTGTCCAATCTGGACACAGAACCCGTCAGGTTTGATTTCTTAATGCTACCATAGCCTAAAACCACGACTTCTTCTAGATCTTCTCCTGTTGGGTTTAATGAAATCCTTACCGAACCTAGGTTCGCTAAGGTTAGTTTGTGTGATTGATATCCGATTGAAGAAAATGCTATGACATCCGATACTTTAGCTTGAACGCTAAACTCTCCCTGTTCGTCGGTCTTTGTAACATGTCCTTGGGTTTGATTGGAAACTGTCACCCCTACAAGTGGATTTCCTTCTGGGTCTGTAACCGTTCCATTTAAAGCAGTTTGCGAAAATGCTGCGAGGTTGAGGCAGCACAAAAAGGCCAACAAGAGGACCCTCCGCAAAGATTGATCATATAGGTTTTTCATAATAGATGAATAATTAAATTGGATTATGTTATACATAATAATTATTCAAATGTAATACATAATGTTTTACAACCAAACATTTTTTTAATAATATTGTAACATTAAATTAAACCTTCATAGCAAACCTATGGATCAGCAGAACCCTTCAATGGAAAAATTAGGCAGTATTGACACCTCAAGCCTCGTCGATAAAGCGGAAGTAAGGATTATTCAATTTATTCAGGACAATAAGTTGAACGTGGGCGATGTATTGCCTAAGGAATTAGATTTGGCGGATAGCCTAGGTGTGAGCAGGACAGTTGTTAGGGAGGCCCTATTAAGGCTTAAGACCATTGGTTTGATCGAATCCATCAAGCATAAAGGTGCCGTACTTAGAAATCCCGATGTCTTGGGTTCATTGAGAAAGGTATTCCACCCTTCTATCTTAGATAATGAAACCTTGAAGGATATGTTTGAAATGAGATTGGCCCTAGAAGTAGGTATGGCTGATTTTATTGTCAATAATATCACCGATGAGGATATTGTTGAACTGGAAAAGATAGCGAACGAAATAGTTTCCGGTGATACCGCTAATCCTTGGCATGTAGAGGATGAGATCCGTTTTCACGGGAAGCTGTACAAGATATCTAAAAACAAGATCTTATTGGAATTGCAGGAAATGCTATTTCCTATTTTTCAGTATGTACATCAAAGCGGCTTATTGGAAAAAGACATCATGAAGGGAGATTTTATCTCGCACAAAGAATTGGTCCAAGTATTGAAATTAAGGGATGCTGAAGCCTATCGAGATGCTATCAGAAAACACCTAAACAACCATTTTGCAAGGATTCTAGGTTAAGAAATTGGCAATTAACCTTTAACCAGTTCAAAAATGGTGATTTCAGGCGCAATACCGACACGCCCTGGGTAACCCAAGAAACCATATCCTGTATTGACATAAAGTTGAGAGGCTCCTTGTCTATAGAGACCCGCCCATTCTTTATAGATATATTTTGCTGGACTCCATTGGAAGTTTTCACCGCGGACCCCAAATTGCATTCCATGGGTATGGCCTGCAAACATAACGTCCACATCGGTTTCCAATACCTGTGCACGCCAATGAGATGGGTCATGCGACAATAATAATTTAACTGCCTTATCTTCTGTACCTAACAAGGCTTTCGGAAGATTTCCTTTTTTGGGGAATCGACCTGTACCCCAGTTCTGCACACCGACGATGGAGATCTCTTCGTTACCTATTTTCAAGGTACGGTTCTCATCCATCAAAAGATCCCAACCCATCACTTTATGGGTTTCGATCAGATCTTGCAGGTTTTTACGTTTAGCTGGCGAATCACCGGGACCAAAGTAATAATCGCCATAATCATGGTTTCCTAAGGTGGAATAAACCCCGAGGTCCGCTTTGACATGTGCAAAGATATCTTGGTAATCACGCATTTCAGAGGCTACATTGTTCACCAGATCGCCTGTAAAGAAGATGGCATCTGGTTTTTGTGCCAATAAAAGCTCAACGCCGCCCATAACGGCTTTTTTATTATAGAAAGAACCCGAGTGTACATCCGATATCTGTCCGATCGTCATTCCATGGAATTCCTTCGGTAAGTTCGGTAGCACCAATTTCTGGCGTCTAACCCGGTAATCATAAGCAGTGGAAATAACGCCCCAAGCCAAAGGAACCATGGGAAGGGCAGCCACGATGATCCCTGATTTTAACAGGAAATCTGAACGGGATATCCCTTTTTTGGGCACCTCCGGTAATGGCTCTTCTAAAGTCTCAATCCTTTCTTCCAGATCCTTGCCTTTGCCCCTAGAGAATAGACGTCCGACCCAAATCCCCCCTCTTCGTAAATCATCGACGATCAAGACGATAGCGTAGACAAACTTGCTGACGGCAGTCAGGAAAAAGGCTACTAATATTATGGAACGGATAGAAAGCGGAATGTTATATTGAAATGAAATAAATAATCCTACCAGCAAAGACAGTGAATAGCCCCACCATAGGATGGTAAACCACCTTGTCTTGATAAATCTAATATTCGTTGCCCTTAGCGCAAAAAATATGTAGAAGTCTAATAAGAATAATATTACTGCATTTAATTTTAACATCTTAATTTCCGTTTTCCAACACCATTCGTTTCAAGGCTTCGATCCACTTCGGATTGCCGTTCAGGCTCTCCACCATGTGGACCTCTTCTCCGCCCATTTCTTTAAACTCATTGGCGTATTCAACCTGTATCTCATCCAACGTTTCAATACAATCGGCAACAAATGCCGGACTGAACACCAAGAGTTTTTTCTTCCCTTCTTTTGCCAAATTATGCAGTGTATCTGAAGTATATGGTTGAATCCAAGGGGTCTTCCCTAGTCGTGACTGAAAACAAACCGTATATTTCTCCTCAGGTATATTCAACTTTTCTACGATTGCACGCGTGGTTGCATAACATTGCGACAAATAGCAAAAGGAGTTCAATTCTTTCTTGCAAGAATCGCACCCAAAATCAGGACACTTCAATTCGCCCTTAGGATCCACTTTTCCTAACTGTCGAACTGGCAGTCCATGGTAACTGAACAGGAAATGATCATATTCGCTCAAGTCATGTTTATGCGCATGTTCTGCGATAACGTCTACCATTAATGGATTGTCGCAATAACTACTAACGAAACTTACCTTCGGAAAGTATTGCCAACTGCGCATCAATTCCATGACACGGTCGATGACCGAACCGGTCGTAGCCGATGCATATTGTGGGAAAAGCGGGATGACAATAATGGAATCCAAGAACATACTTTCCAGATTCTTCAGTGCATTAGGAATCGAAGGTTCCTGATAACGCATGGCCAATTCCACATGATATTCATCACCGAGTTCCTGCTGCAGCATCTGCTGTTGCAATTCACTGTAGTACATTAAAGGGGATCCGGTTTCCTCACTCCAGATGGTAGAATAGGTATGAGCAGATTTTGAAGCTCTTTTAGGAACAATAATTCCCTTGACCAACAAGGTTCTTGAAACAAAAGGAATATCCATCACGCGTGGATCCATTAAAAACTCTGTTAGGTATTTCTTTACTTCACCGGTAGTCGGTGAATTAGGGGTACCCAACTGGACCAACAATACACCCTTTTTAGCTTTTTTACTCATACTAAACACAAAATTAGGCAATATTTATAGCAATACAGGCGCAATGGTAGATTTCAATGGCCTGAATCAATGAATTTTAAATTGAAATGACGATTAATAGGATTCGATGGTTTCCTTTACTTTCTTCATTAACCACATTGGAGTCGATGTAGCTCCGCAGATACCGATGGTCTCATTGTCTGCGAATGAATGGGCATCCAATTCCTCCGGATCTGAAATAAAGTAGGTGTTTGGGTTGACCTGTTTACAAACATCAAAAAGTACTTTCCCGTTCGAAGATTTCTTTCCCGAAACAAAGATGATCTTGTCATATTGTTGCGCGAATGTCCCCAAATCCTCATATCGATTGGACACTTGTCTACAGATGGTATCATTGGCCTTCACCTCATAACCTCTTTTGATAAGCTCTTCCTTGATCGCATAGAAACGATCAACACTCTTGGTGGTCTGACTGTAAAGGGTAAATTTAGCTGGTAATTCAACCGAATCAAGCTCATCGATATCTTGGAACACGAGCGCTTCATTGTTGGTCTGCCCCTGTAAACCGATAACTTCGGCATGACCATGCTTTCCGAAAATCAAGATTTTCTCATTGTCATCATGTGAAGTTTTGATACGGTTCTGCAATTTCAACACCACAGGGCAAGATGCATCGATCAAGGTAATATTATTCTCTAATGCCGTCTTATAAGTTTCCGGAGCTTCACCATGGGCACGGATCAGCACCTTCTCGTTCTGCAAGCCTGGCAATTCATCATGCGAGATAATACGCAAACCTTTTGCTTTCAGCCTCGCGACCTCCTCATCATTGTGTACGATATCACCTAGACAATACAGATAGCCATCCTGATCCAGGATTTCTTCTGCCATATCAATCGCATAAACAACTCCAAAGCAAAAGCCCGAGTCCTTATCTATCGTTACTTGCAGATTCTTAGACATAGTACAAAGTTAGAGATTTTTACTTAACATTTTTCTAATAGGTTTGTCAATATACTCCGCAACCAAATAACTAAATAAAATCAGCAAAAGCATCCCGACAACAATGATATAACTCATCTGGGTACCGTTTGGTTTGTACTGCTCTACATAACTCAAGAACAACCAAATAAAGGGATAATGGACCATATACAATGGATATGAAAGCTCCCCCAACCATTTACAAACTCCTTTGGTCTTGGCATCCATTGCCTTTTGGCCAGTTCCGAGTATGATCAGGACTGGAAAATAAAACACCACGATCAATGGATCGATGATAGGACTAGTTTCCCAAGAAAATGGAATAAAAAAGACCGCAGCCAACATGATAGCCAACAACCAGAATGGGAAGGTCCGCTTTAACCGGATATTTAGCCTATAAATCAATACCCCCGCCGTAAAGGCGAAAAACAAACGAATACCTCCCGACCAAAAATTATCTCCACCAAAGCCAAAACCTAAATATTTTGACCGATCAGCCTCCCAAAACAATAATGCGGCTGAAACCACAAACAAAATCCACAGAACAGGCTTTTTGGCCCTAACCAGGAAGAAGGCATAGACGATATTGGCAACGTATTCCCAGAACAGCGACCAGGTAGGCGGGTTATAATGGAACAGATTATTATATCGCTGCGGTACGATGGCATAGGGAACCATAAAACAGGCACTCAACAACATCAGAACGATCTGCGTAGTGGAAAAGGAATCCTTGAGGTTACTGAATGGATCAAACACAAAAGCAAGAAAACCGATGATCGCACCGATGACCACTAAGGGATGCAGGCGAATCAACCTACGCTTAAAAAAGGTCTTCAAACCCATCTTACCCAATTTGTCATCATAGGAATAAGCAATCACAAATCCCGAAAGACAGAAGAAGAAATCAACGGCTAGGTAACTGTGTGCGACAAAATTATCTTTGTAATCAGGGGCTGCAATCTCCATAAAATGGAATAGGACAACACTGATGGCAGCAATCCCACGGAGGCCATCCAAGGAAGCAAAATGAACTTTTGAAGTACTAAGGTTTTGCTGCTGCGCAGCAGGTTGACTAGGTGTTTCCATAAATAGAAGCGCAAGATAGTGATCAGACCCAAGATATACTTTATTAGCTTAAGAGAATTAGCTAGGGGTCTCAAAATCTTTACATTTTGTCTCAATAAGCACATTCTTGGAGTGCAAGTAATATCACTAAGGTTAGTTCTCCCATAAGTCTAAGCACTAAATACTAATTACTTAATACTATTTTATTACCTTTGCAAAAATTTTAGAGTAAAATGGCTACAAACAGAACATTCACAATGATTAAGCCAGATGCGGTAGCAAATGGTCACACTGGTGCTATCTTGAATGACATTATCGCTGGCGGTTTCAAAATCGTTGCAATGAAGTACATTCAACTGAGCGAAGTAAATGCAGGTAACTTTTATGCAGTACACAAAGAACGTCCTTTCTATGGAGATCTAGTAAAATTCATGACTTCAGGACCAATCGTGGCAGCGATCTTGGAAAAAGACAACGCTGTTGAAGATTTCCGTACCTTAATCGGTGCTACTGATCCTGCTAAAGCTGCTGAAGGAACTATCCGTAACAAATACGCTGACTCTATCGAAGCTAACGCTGTCCATGGATCTGACTCTGACGAAAACGCTGATATCGAAGGAAACTTCTTCTTCTCGCAATTCGAAAGATTCTAAGGATATAAAAATATCTTACAAAAGAGGTTCTTAACTACCATGTTAAGAACCTCTTTTTGTTTGTGATCCGATCAGCACGCTTCGACTATGGCTTTGACCTTATTCGAGACACATTGCGAAAATTCCGAATGTGTCCCGAATGAAACCAAATTGATACAAGCGATTTAAACCCCAAAACAAATCAAGCCTATAAATTTTTCCTAAATAATATTTTATCCAAAAATTGATCCAATATAAATGTACAATTGACTTTTATTACTAAATTTAGCATTGCCAATCATTCAAATCTAACAACCATGAAAGCAATCTTATTCCTAAGTCTGTTCCTATTTTCCATACAACTGAACGCCTTTGCGCAGAAAGACACTGTTTTGTTTCATGTGGATCTCTCTGAGAGGAATGGAAATAAATTCAAGGTGCAAATGGAACTTAAGGTAAAGGATAATGCTGCCAGCTTAGATCTCAATATGCCGGTCTGGACGCCTGGCTATTACCAGCAATTGGATTTTGGGAAGAAGGTCTCCGACTTTGAAGTGGTAGATGAAAGCAATACGGCATTGCCATGGCAAAAAACGAGGGATGACCAATGGCGGATTGCGTGCAAAAACAGCAAGTCCATCCGCGCCAATTATACCGTCACGACCGATAGGCCTTTTGTAGCTATCCCCTATATTGATGCTGAAAGGGCATTCATCAGGCCAACCGGAGTATTTATATATCCTGACAAGAATTTGGATGCAATCGTTATTGTAAAAATTAAGGAGATGGGGCAATGGGATAAGATCGCGACTGGATTGGATTCCATCGCTCCAAATACCTATATCGCCAAGCATTTCGATATCCTATATGATTCCCCAATTTTAGTCGGAAACTTAACGGAACTCCCTAGATTTAATGTCGGAGGAAAGGTACATCGCTTCTTAGGCTATCAAATTGCAGATTTTGACAAAGACTCTTTTATCAAAGATATTGAACGCATTGTAATTTCTGCTACCTCTCTCTTCGGCGATATTCCCTACGATCATTACACCTTTATCGGTCTAGGAAAAGGGAATGGAGGCATAGAACAGCTAAATTCCACCGCCATTGCTTTTACCGGCGAAGGATTGGAAAATCCCGATAACCGCTTGCGAACTTTAAGTTTTATAGCGCATGAATATTTCCACCATTACAATGTGAAAAGGATCCGACCTATTGAACTTGGTCCATTTGATTACAGTCGTCCTAATCGGACCAATGGTCTCTGGCTGAGCGAAGGATTAACGGTCTATTACGAAAACCTGATTTTAAAAAATTCTGGACTTCTAAAACCAGAACAAGGTTTGGAAGATTGGCAGAATACCATTCAGGGATATGAGAACAATGCGGGCCGGAAAAAACAGACTTTAGCGCAATCGAGCTGGAATACATGGGAAGATGGCCCTTTTGGTAAGCGTGGCGAAACGATCTCTTTCTATGAAAAGGGTCCGATCATCGGGATGTTCTTGGATCTTGCTATCCGGAATGCCAGCAAGAATGAAAAATCCCTCAATGATGTGATGAGGGCGCTTTATTACAATTTCTATAAGGAAAATGAAAGAGGGGCTACAGAAGCAGAAATAAAAATGACCTGCGAAAGCATTGCAGGCCAGAATCTTGATGAGATCTTCTCTTATATCCAGAATTTGGACGATCTGGATTATCAAAAATATCTTGCTATGGCTGGAATTCAATATCAGAAGAGCAATAATGCAGATGGCAAGAGCAGTATTAAACTATCCATCCAACCACAACTCTCGACCTTACAGAAGGAAATCTTGAATGATATTTTCGGGTATTGATTAATCAATTGCGACCCAGTAGTCTATCCTTAATTTCCTCCGATAGGATTTGTATTTCCTTCTTTAACCGTATTATCCCTGATGACATCGCCAGTTTTATTTTTAACCTTCAGATTACCAAAAGAATAGGTCAACCCAAAAGTAAATGAACGGATATGTATATTTTGAATATTCGTGCTGATGATATCTTGGGTCTTATATTCATTTTGATAAGTTGCACGCTCTGCAAAAGGGTTGATGGTACCCAAATAAACATCAACCTTACCGAATGATTTATGGAGTGTAAATTGACTTACGGCCGGTGAGACAAACTTGTTTTGGTAGAAATACTTTGCTGTATAATAATAATAGTTTAGCTCAGCGGTAAACCCTTTGTAAGTATATCTCAATTCATTACTTAAATTGAAGTGCCATTTTTTATTAAAGCTAAGGTTTGTGGCCTTGATGTCTGCATAATCAACATTAGCCTGTACAGTCCAATCTAATCCTTTTAAAAGGTTAAAAGTGCTATTCAAGGAACTTGACCATTCTTCAATCTGACCTAAATTGGTATAGCTCAAAATTGTCTTTTCTCCTTCTAATTTGGTTTCCCTTGCAATAAAATCCTTGTTGATACTGTATTTTATATCCCAGTAAATATTGAATCTTTCGCTAAAATATTTCTGAAAATTAAATGCAACTGCATGGTTAGTTTCTGGCCTTATGTTGGGATCACCTTCTATAAAAACAATATCAGTAACCCTTTGCCTGTTAGGATTAAGGACATTGATTCCAGGTCTAAAGATTTTCTTGGCATAAACAATCCCGATTTGTCCATTATTTATTTTTTTATACAAGCCAGCATTCGGCAACAGGTTATTATAATTGCTTTCAAATTCGGATCCTTTCACTTGGGTATATTCATTCCTTATCCCAGTGATAATGGAGATTTTTCCGAGATTCAATAGAGTTTGAAAGTAACCAGAATAAATCCGATTATTATTGTTGAAGTTTCCATTTACCCTATCTTCAAAATTCCTTTCAATTAACTTAAGCCCAGTATAGTAGTTCAATTTTGTTTTTTGACCGAATAATCTGCCTGAGCAATAAATACATTTTGCAGATTATTGTAATTATTCGAATCTGTTTGATTTTCTTGCCGACTTAATCCTTCAATTTTTGAATTCGCTTGGGAATAGGTTCCAGATATTTTCAATAGGCCCCCTTCTTCAAATTCTTTCTTATACTCAACACTATTCGCAAGATTGGAAGTTTGATACGCATTTGTATTGGAAAGACCATACTCATTTTTATTACCATGGGATTCAACCAAGGCATTCAATACCGTTTTATAATCGAATGCGTTGTTATTAAAAACCCCGCTATACCTTATGCTATTCCCTTTTCCAAGGTTATAAAATATTCCTGTATTTATGTAGTAGGGATTGCCTTTGTACTTAAGTTCACCAACTTGATTTACCTGGGAAGATTCTGGAATAAAGTTATTGCTAATTGCAGTAGAACCTTTGGTTTCAAATAAGGTATTGCCAGCAGATAGATACAGGTTCAATTTTGATAGACCGTAGGAAAAATTGGCATTTGGTGATATTTCATAAGAATTACCAAGTTTAGCATGGACACCGAGCTCAGACTTCATGCCTAATCCAAATTTACTTTTGGTCAATATATTGATATATCCACTTGAACTTTCACCATCTGATTCTGCACCGGAAATGGTACTAACTTCAATCCTTTCGATATTGCTTGATCCGATAATTTTTACAATATCCTTTTGATTTAATCCTAAATCAGCTATATCGCTCCCATTCAATAAAATCCGAACATTCGAATTACCCCTCAAGGAGATATTACCGCTAGCATCAACCTGCACTAAAGGAACTCTATTTAAGACATCCTGGGTAGCTCTACCTTTTAAGGAAGGATCTAGACTGGGGTTAAACAAGATCTTTCCTTCTGAATACTGCACGGGATTAATATTTTTGGTCACTAGCAAAGTGTCCAGCCCAAAGACCTTTGTATTCACTATAATCTCTCTGTAATACTTTCCAGAATCCTTACTATCCAGTAAGAGGTCTTTTATGAATTCTCCTTCCATGGAGGTATGGGAAAGAACAATTTTTATCGAATCTGAACTTGTTGCAAACTCAACCTTCCCTAAAGTATCTGTAAGATAAACCCTGATATTAGATTTTTCAACCACTTTTAGACTGGCAGAAATAAGAGGTAAATTATCCCTTTGATCAGTGAATTTTAGACCGACAGATTTTTGTCCAATCACTAAACTTGGAAGAAAAACAAATAATAGTACCAAAATCCTCATGTCATGCCTATCTTTAGTTATGTGGTTCAAAGATGAGCTATGAAACAAAACTTTAAAAACTAAAAGGATAAAGAAACATTTTAAATTGATGAAGGCTGCTTTTCAAGGGATATTCTCAAAATATTGGAAACATATTTTATTCTGGACTGCATATATTTTTTATGAATGTTCATTGCTATATTTTTCCGGCATCCCAATACCCTTCTTTAAAACAATCATCTTTTTCAGCATAAACATTTTCTTTGTCTATGGAATTTCCAACCTGATCCTAAAAAAAGAAAAGCTGGAACTATTCGTGGGTATTATCACTTTTGTGGCACTCTTTATTGTTCTGAAAACACTTTTAGAATATTTTTTTGAATTAAGGTTCAGTATCATCGGGCAAGTAATGAGAAGTTTTCATTTTCTGTTAATGGGTATAGGATATGGAATCTATAAAAAGTCCGAGATGATGCATGAGGCAAAATTAAAGTTGATTTCAGAAATAAACCTTTATAAACAAAACGAAATAAATTCGGAGAAGGACCTAATAGCATTGCAATACAAGCTGTTGAAAGCTCAGATTAACCCACATTTTATCTTCAATACCCTAAGCTATTTATATACAAGTACCCATAAATTAAACAGCAATGTTTCTGATTCTATATATCTTTTGACGACTATATTAAGGCATACCTTAGCGAATGACAGTAGTTTCTCAAAATTATCGGAGGAGTTGAATTACATTAAGGATTATATAGAAATAAATAAGCTTAGGAACCCTAATATCTTTATCACCCTCGATATTGAGCTCAACTCATCTGAGGATATTCTTATCCCAAAATTACTTTTAGCGACCTTGATCGAGAATATTTATAAACATGGGGATATTTCCATTCCTGATGCTAGCCATATTTCGATTAAACTTGAAAATGATCGATTAATATATTTATCTGAAAACCCTATCAAGGCCGATATCGGAAAAGAGTTGCAGTCATCAAAATTGGGAAGTACTTATATAGCTTCAGCATTGGAAAGGAATTATAATAAGTATATATTTAAGTCAGAGGCTATAAAAGGCAAATATTTCATCCAGTTAGAATTTAGTGATCATGATAAATTGTTTGATAATTGATGATGAACAGCATTGTTTGGACTATTTGAGAGGATGCATCGAGAATATACCAGATTTGCAGATTAAAGGTGAATTTACCAATCCGATTGAAGCTATACAGCATTGTACGGATGACATCGATTGCGTATTTGTGGACATCAATATGCCCCAAATTTCAGGCCTTCAGTTGTTGCAATTATTGCCAAAACACATAAAAATCGTAATCTGCTCCGCCTACACTGAGTTTGCAATTGAAGGGTTTAACTTAAATATTATAGATTTTCTGGCAAAACCTTTTAAGTTAGAGCGATTTCTGGCAACCGTAATTAAATTAAAGAAAGAATTAAATTCGGATGTAAAGCAGGATAATTTCTTTTTGAAAACCGACCGTGGCAATTATGTGAATTTAAAGTTCGAAAACATTCTGTTCATTGAGAGTTTACAGAACTATTCGAAAATTTACACCAAAGAAGGGTCATTCTTGTCCTTAATATCCCTAAAACAGCTGGACAACTTATTGCCTAAAAGTAATTTTGTAAGAGTTCACAAATCCTTTATTTGTTCAATATCCAATATTGAAAAGGTAGAAAACAACCATCTGATATTTACTTCTGCTGGAAATCAACATAATATTCCTATTGGTCCCTCCTATAAGGCTGACTTTCAGAAATTCATTGACCAGAAGAGTCTGAATTAATAGGCTTTAAATGCTTTATGCATTTCGTTTGTTCTACAGGCATTGATATAAAATAGCAAACCCGTATCTATCAAAAGGCAGATACGGGTTTGCTATTTACATAAATAATTTATTTTACCGCAGCCTCAAATGCCTGAACTCCGCCTACCACTGGCAGGGTCAAACTAGTTCCACTTAGATCAAGCGTCAGTTCCGTTCCGGCTTCTGGCCAGAGGGTATACTCTTGATCGGAGGAGAATATCATTAAGCCAATCTGTTGCCCAGCAGGAATGATCTGATCATCGGGTTGCAGGTCGAAAGCCAAATCATAGAACTTGCCTGGTTTCAGCGGATTGCTTTTCGTCAATGACTCATAGTTTTGCGGATCAGCCCATCCACGGGTAATGATGTTTTCCGTGATCTTCACATCCTTGCCCTTTTCCCATGGCAATGCAACCAACCAAACCGACAAGTTTGCTGCTGGTTTACTGCTTGCTAAGCGGATATTGATCCGGGACAAACCCGAAATATGGAGATCTTTAGTCAGTTTTGGACTTAGATAAAGCAATCTATGTTTAGAATTTTCTAATTGTGCCAATGAATCACCCCTAAAGGATACATCATCAACCAAAGTCTCTTTAACTTTTCCTGAGTTTTGTTTGGTTGACAAGCTACCATGTTTTGGAGCACCTGAAGCTAGGAAAAGCTTCACATTGGATGCGGCAGGATTTGGATAATCGGCATAGGCAGTAGGATTGAACTGTCTATCATTTTCACGCACGATCCAAGCCTTAGGGTCTTTTTCAACTCCATTTTGCTCATCATATAAATAACGGGTAAACCAACGGTTCATCATTTTCATGGGTGGCGGTCCACCATGACCATCTTGATGGTAATAGATTTGAGTCGGAATTCCCAATTCCTTTGCAGCTTTATAGATCCTGTAGCTATGCTCAGGCATCACATTCCAATCGTTGAATCCATGAGACATCAATAGCGCGGCTTTCATGCCTGACATTTGGTTCAGATAATCGCGACCTTTCCAAAAATCATTATAATCACCAGACTCACGGTCTAAACCATTTGCCATTTCCGTATCACGGATTACCTTATTGCCATATGCACGTTTTGCTTCATCACCACTATGGACAAAATCATATAATACATCGATATCCTCACCTAAATACCCTCCTGGGCTGCGAACCAATCCGTTAGAACGATAATAATGGTAGTAAGAGGTATTGGGTGCAACGGGAATAATGGCTTTTAAGCCTTCCACACCAGTTGTAGCAGCTGCCAAAGGTAGTGTACCGTTAAATGAAGTTCCGGTCATTCCTACCTTTCCCGTTGACCAATAGGCCTTCACTTTTTCATTTCCATCGCGGCTGGTATACCCATTGTCCTTGCCTGACAGCCATTCGATGACAGCTTTCGGAGCAAGGGATTCATTAGGGCCACCAATAGTAGGCGAACCATCAGATAATCCAGTACCTGGCGATGAAGAATGCACAACGATAAAACCACGTTTTACCCATTCACGAATAAGGCTATTGGAAATAATAGGTCTTTCACCTGTTCTTTTAACCTCGGGATGTACCCTAGGAGTAGGCGCTTTTTCTCCTATTTCATGTTTCACATCCCACATGATCCCATCGACCATCTGAGCAGTACCAGCATAATAGGGACTGGTTTCGTAGATGACAGGGAGTTTCAGTTTTTCGGTTTCCGTCTGGAAGGGACGAGTGACATCGACGTGCATCCGGTCCGGTTTTCCATCTCCATCGGTGTCAAACTCAGTTTCCACCCAAAGGTCCTCACGGATCCATTTATCTGGTGTATTGAAACCTTCTACAATCTGAGCTTCGCCTTCTTTGATGACGGGCACTGTCTGCGCAAATAGTACAGATGAGGAGGCCACAAAACACGTAGAAAGAAGTACGGAAGCGAATAATTTATTTACCATCGGCATAATAATTTTTGTGATTAGATCGTCGGTCAATCTTACCGATTCCTGATCTTCCTACAATATTAAACAATTTATCAAATAATCTCGAACTACCAGCCAATGCCATAGTCTTCGCCATTGTTACTGCTTCCACCCCATAGACTACCATGCTTTTCGTCAAAATAGATGGCATTGATAGGACCACTGGTTCGGTCGCCTAATTGAATGGAATAGCCCATAGCTTTTAGTGCTTCAATAGTTTTTGGATCTGTCTTACGGTCCAACAGTAAACTACCGGCACGAGGTTTCCGGTCTTCCATCTTGGTCCCGCCGAGTGAAAGCCACAATTGGTTGCTATTGATATTTGCAGCTTCACTTGCTTGTTGGGCAGTCATACCAAATTCTACCATATTCAAGAAATATTGCAGTAGATTTTGGTCTTGGGTATCACCACCTTGAACAGCAAAGGAAAGGTATGGTTTGCCATCTTTTAGGGCCATGGAAGGTGTGAGAGTCACCCTAGGTCTTTTACCCGGTTCAACAACATTGAAGGGGTTGATCAAGGAGTCCAGAACAAAACTCTGTAACCTTTGGCTCATTCCCACCCCGGTATTTCCAGCGATCGTTGCCGGTAGCCAGCCACCGCTAGGGGTAATAGAAACGACCCAACCTTCCGCATCTGCGGCTTCGACCGTGGTTGTGCCACGCCATAAGCGGTCCATATATTCTTCATCTAATGGATTGGTTGATTGTTCAAAAGTTGATGAGGTGGTTACATCATGCTTAGGAACAAATTCACCTTTATTTTTTTCAGTCGGAGTAAATCTTTCCTGACGCTCTTGCAACAATGCTTCAAATGGGTTTTTCTTCCCCTCAAAAACATAGGGATCTCCTGGAGCTGTGGCTGGATTATTTCTTTTAGGATCGATCTCTCCTGCCCTTTGTTTACCATATTCCTCACTCAGAAGACCTTTCATTGGAATATTTCGGCTGAAATAAGGATCACCATAATAAAAATCGCGATCAGCAAAAGCCAAATTCATGGCTTGGTAAACGGTATGGATATAGTCCACTGAATTGTAACCCATTTTAGGAAGATCATAATTCTTCAAGATCTGCAAAGCTTGGAGCATGGATGGGCCTTGGGTCCATTCCTGCAATTTATAAACATCGATTCCCTTATAATTGATCTTCAAAGGTTCTTCTTCAATAGGCTTCCATTTTACCAAATCTTCTTTCGTGATCAGACCGCCTTGCTCCTGACTTCCACGAACAAACTCATCGGCGATATCACCTTTATAGAATCTGTCGTTGGCAGCCATGATCGCTGCTTTCCTACCCTTTCCGGCTTTCAAGGCTTGTTTCTCGGCTTCAACCATCTTGGTCAGGGTATTCAATAGATCGGTCTGGACAAAGATTTCTCCGGCTTCTGGGGCTTCTCTTTCCTCACCTTCATGCACTAGGAAAACTTTTTTACTGTAAGGCCATTGTTTGATCTTATCTTTTCCGCGTTCTATACTATTGGCAGTCTGCGCATCAATAGGGTATCCTTTTGCCATTTCCATGGCTGGAGCAAGAACTTCAGCAAGGCTTTTGGTTCCATATTCTGCCAACATGTGGCAAAGTCCTCCCGGTGTACCTGGCGTCAATGCGGCCAAGGGGCCGTATTCTGGCGGGAAATCATAACCTTTTCCCTTGAAAAAAGAGACGGTTGCTCCTGTAGGTGCTACGCCGAGGGCATTGATGGCAATGACCTTTTTAAGTTTTGGGTGATAAATAAGGGCCTGGGTCTCTCCGCCCCAGCTCAGGACATCCCACATGGTACAGGTCGCAGCCAACATGGCACAAGCTGCATCGACTGCATTGCCTCCCTGTTGGAAAAGTTGTGCGCCAGCTGTGGCTGCCAGAGGTTTGCCGGTGATTGCCATCCAATGTTTTCCATGAAGTGGAGGTTTTTGGGTTCGTTGGGCAATTGCGGAAATACTTATAGAGCAAAGTAAGACGGTTGGGAGCCATACTCTGTATGCTGAAAACAACTTGAAATTCATAATTAGGACTTTTTTTGAACAAGTTACCGATTTTGGAGCTTTATTAAAAGGTTAAACAGCTATTTCACTTTTTACAATTGTTTTTCTAACAATTATAAATCAAAATCGTAACTTACTATGAACTAAGCAGCTACCCTTAGCAAACCTAAACAAAAAACAGCTTTATTAACGAACATAAAACTTAAGCATTATGGAAAAGGCTAATTCAGATTATTCAAGAAGGGAATTCATCAAAAAAGCAAGCATTGGAGCCGGTGTAATCGGTCTGACGGCGATGGGGATCGACGCCAAGAGCTATGGCCGCATTATGGGTGCAAACGATCGGGTTCAGGTCGGCATTATAGGATTTTCAAATCGGTTCAAGGATTCCCTAGTTCCCTCTTTCCTGAACCACTCCAAAGAACTCAACTTTGAATTTGTGGCGGTATCGGATATTTGGAACCGGAGGCGCGATGAGGCTGAGGCCTATATCAAGCAGAAAACGGATAATACCATCAAGAAATATCGTAACAATGATGAACTCTATGCGGATAAGGGAATTGATGCCGTTATCATCAGTACAGCAGATTTCCAGCATGCATTGATGGCTGCTGAAGCTGTCCGAAATGGCAAGGATGTATATGTCGAGAAACCCATGGCGGAAACCCTGGAAGATGCCAAGATACTGTTGAAAGCTGTAAAGGAAACGGGCAAGATACTACAAGTTGGGTCACAGCGCAGAAGTGCGCCAAACTATATTGCGGCGGATGAATATATCAAGTCTGGTAAATTTGGGGATATCAATATGGTAGAGATGACCTGGAATGTGAATCAGCCCGGCCGCTGGCGATTACCGAAATTGGTCAAGGAAATCCGTCAAGAGGATACGGACTGGAACCGATTTTTAATGAACCGGCCGAAGGTTGCTTGGGATCCTAGGAAATATCTGGAGTTTAGATTATTCTGGCCCTATTCATCGGGTATTTGGGGGCAATGGATGGCCCATCAGATAGATACGGTGCATTGGTTTTCAGGTTTGGACCATCCTAGGAGTGTTGTGGCCAATGGCGGGATCTATACCTGGAAAGATGGTCGGGAGAACCCTGATACCGTAACGGCAGTAATGGACTATGGCCCTGAGCATGATAAGAGCAAAGGTTTTCAGGTACTGTACTCCTCTCGGTTCACCAATTCTGCCGGTGGGATCAAAGAGTTGTACTATTCCAATGCTGGCATGCTGAACCTGGATACCAATCAGGTAAGTGCAGAAGGAGGATTGAGCGAGCGATCGGCTGCTGAAATGGGGATGAAAGCGAATTTATTGACTCCATTTACACTTGATAATGCAGCAAAAATGGAAACTTCGGCCAATACAGGTGGTGACCCGATGACTTCCTTACATATGCGCAATTGGATGGACTGTGTCCGTAATAGAAAGACGCCGAATGCATCGGTAGAAGCTGGTTACAACCATTCTGTCGCTAACATTATGGCCAGAACTGCCATGGAAACCGGAAAAAGGGTAACCTTTGATGATGGAAAGCAAGAAGTGATAACCAGTTAATGAAGGATTATGCTAATGAAAACATTCCCTGTGCTGCTATTGGCTTTTTCGCTGATTCAGGCAAATGCACAGACAAAGTATTCCATTGTGGAAAATAAAGCTGAAAAGCGGATCGATATTACTGTCGACGGAAAACCATTTACATCCTATATCTATCCCGATGTGTTGATGAAACCGGTTCTCTATCCTCTTCGGACGACAAAAGGCACATTGGTCAGCAGAGGCTGGCCTTTGGATCCTAGGCCTGAGGAACGTGTGGACCATCCGCATCATGTCGGTATGTGGTTTAATTATGGAAATGTCAATGGTTTGGATTTCTGGAATAATTCTACCGCGATACCGCCTGAAAAGAAAAAGGATTTTGGAACGATCAAACATGTGGCCGTTGAGAAAATAAAGTCAAATAACAAAAATGCTGAATTAGCCGTGCAAAAAGATTGGCAAAGCCCAGAAGGGAGAAGCCTGTTAAAGGAAAATACTTTGTATGTGTTTTCCGAAGAAGGCTCACAAAGATCGATAGAGATGACAACAACCTTGACTGCACAAGACCAGGACGTTTCCTTTGCAGATAATAAAGAAGGTTTGATTGGGATCCGGATAGCGCGAGAGCTTGAACATCCGTCCGATAAGCCAGAGATATTCACCGATGCGAATGGGAATCCAACTAGCGTAGCTGCCCTGAACAATGATAGAGTAACAGGAAAATACCGCAGCAGCGAAGGCATAGAAGGAGACGATGTTTGGGGAACCCGAGGGAAATGGGTTAATCTGATGGGGAAAATTGGGGATGAACCGGTTTCAATTTTGATTTTAGACAACCCAAAAAATGTAGGTTACCCCACTTATTGGCATGCTAGAGGCTATGGTTTGTTTGCTGCAAACCCACTGGGACAGAAAGAATTCAGCAAAGGAAAGGAGACCTTGAACTTCAATTTGAAGGCAGGCGAATCCGTAACCTTCAGATATAAAGTCATCATCAGATCGGGAACACCATTAAATGATGCCGAGGCCAATGCGGCCTTTCAGAAATTCAGTAAGAAATAAGAGTTGAGATGAGGATTTCTAGAACTCGCGTTTAGCTAAATAGAAATCCTCTTTTTCTGTCATCAGGGTTTTATCTTCCTTCTTCTTGTCGTAATAACCGCAAAGGTGAAGTACGCCATGGATGATAACGCGATGAAGTTCGTCGCGCTCGGAGACATTGAATTTTTTGGCATTTTCGGTGGTCCTTTCCACGGAAATAAAAATATCTCCAGCGATTACGTCTTCATCCTCGGAGGAATCAAAGGTCACGATATCAGTGAAGGTATCATGGTCTAGGTATTGTTTGTTCAATTTTACCAGAATCGCCAGTAGATATAGCACCAACCAATAGCATATAAAAGGAGCCAAAACTTAACGCTTTTATACCAAGGACGGTGTGCATTTCCTCCTTCAAGTTCGCGGACCCAAGAAGGTCTCCAAACATAAGCTTTTACGACCTCTTCTGAGGGGCCCTCTGTGACTAGGGAAACCCCTATAATTAACATCATGGTTAGCGCTTGAGCAATAGCTCCTACATATAACCAATGGATATCAATACGCAAAGCAACTAACGAGCCGGCTAGCAACAATTGTAATACTACTCCGCCGATTAATCCGGATATTGCCCCTATATTGCTTGTCCTTTTCCAAAAAACGCCCAACAATAGCACCGATATAAATGGAGTTGCCATATAGGTAACTCCGGTCTGAAAATATTTAAAAAGACCAATGCTACCCACCAGTGGAGCTATGAGGGAAGAGATCAGCAGGGCTGCTCCGCCAGATAGTTGTCCTGTGATGATTAGTTCACGGTCCAATGCCTTTTTCCGTATGATTTTTTTGTAAACATCTAAAGAGAAAATTGTTGCAATTGAATTGGAAAGTGCACTGATAGTCGACATTACAGCGGCAAAAAATCCAGCTAAAATTACACCACGTAGACCTGAAGGGGCAAATGTATGCAGTGCTAGTGGAAAAGCCTTATCCTGGTTGTCTGGTAATAATGAAGGGCCCTGACCCAGTACGTCCAGCCAATGATAGACAACAAGCCCAATCAAGCAGGTAACTAAGGGACGAATGATATTGATAAAACCAGAAAAGATAAGTCCCATCATTCCATCCCATGTACTCCTTGCGGAAAGAATTCGCTGGATCATAACCTGATTTGAAGACTGATAAAATAAAAATACACCAAAAGAGGCTAAAATCAGACCAGCGAACGGTGCCTCCGGATCTGAAGGAGATTGGTAGAGATGAAAACGCTCTGGCGCAGCAGCTACCATGGCATCCCAACCTCCGGGAATCTTATCTAAGGCGATGAAGAAAAATACAACTCCACCACCAATGAGCATGACACATTGAATTGCATCAGTCCACATCACCGAACTTAACCCACCAATTAAAGTATAGCTAGCTGTGACAAGGACCATTCCGACCATAACGTAGTTTTGGTCCCATCCGGTAAGTTCACTTAGAGTGAGGCTCCCACCATAAATAACTGGGGGTAAAAAAACAAAAAGGTACCCAAAAAGTATCACGAAACTATAAATTCCACCACATAGTGGGCCAAACCTTCTGTTGAGTAGTTCTGGTACTGTCATGATTTTATTTCGCAGATATAAAGGAATAAAAAAGACCATCATCAAAAGGTATGTGGGAAGAGCCCACCATTCCCAATTCGCTATAGCCATACCTCCTTTATAGGTCGCCCCAATTGTTCCGACGATCTGTTCACTAGAAACACTAGTTGCCACAAAAGCAGCTCCAATTAAGTACCAAGGCATATTTCCCGATGCTAGAAAATAACCTTCCGTGGTTCGTTTTACCTTACGTGCGGCAATAAAGCCAATGACAACTACCAATAGGGTTTCGCCAACAATAATCAGAATATCTAGAAAGGAAAGATGAAAATTATCCATAGAATTTTACAAGTTAAAATTTGTTAATACAGTCCAGTGAGCTGTAGGGATTGTATACCTTCCAGTTTTGAATGAACTCCGCGGATTGTCCAGGAACGAGGATATGCTGTTTACTCAGGGTTTCAAGTTCAATATACTCTGGACATATGAAAATTTCTGTATTTGAACCATTATCAACACAATCCTCCTCCCTGGAATGCTCGTTGTTTAGAATGCACAGTCCCCCTGCTGGCTGTGATGCGGATAATGAGATGGGTATTTGGTGCCAGCCGGCTTTGCCCCTATATCCACCTGGTTTCACTGTTATTTGCCGGTCTGAATGACACCAATTTGAAGGGTCAGTTCCGGGCCAAAAATTCATTTCACCAGAATAGCAACTTGCCATTACCGTAGCAGACCGAGGGACACAGGTGATTCCCCAAAGAGCACCAATCCATTCCCTGGTTCCCTTGTTGGTAAGGATATGCGTGATATCAAAGCCTTCTGTATCCCTACCCTGGGCAATCTTCAGAGAGAGTTCTAGCCCCGAAGGCCTAATAGGAGCAGTAATAGAAAGCTCCATTCCCTGGATTACTACCTGGCAGGGCTCGTTATCTGGAAAATAGCTCTCAGGAATTTCGGGGGCGATAGTGAAACGGTGACCTCCATACATGTGCCAATCACCCACCATAAAGTTGGTCGTATCTTCATAAAGTAGATTCTCTCCTTCATTAAGGCGCAAAGATAGTATACGTGGGCCATGAGAAATACCAACAATCAGCTCTATGTTCTCTGTCCGGCAAGTCACAACCTCCCAGTTTTTCCAGGTTCCTTGTTCTAGGATCATGGTAATATCCTTTTTGTCAGACCTCGTTGAAATGCGTCCAATCGGGTAAAACCCTCTGCATATTTGCATCCGGCGGCCATTCCACGAAAACGGGATTGTACTTCGATCAGATCGAACAACTGAGTATCCGCAAGATTCTGCATCGCTTCAAATTGGCTCTTATGGCAGGCCAACATCGCTTTTTTGATCTCAAACACATCCGAAATGTCTACATATTCCGTTGGCGAAAAACCGATACCGCCCAAATTGTCCATATAATACAATTGGGAATGGCCGAAGCGACAGGCTCCAAGGTTTTGGCCTGGAATATGGGGCAGCCCTTTCTGAAAGTAACTATCAAAGACCAATTGGCTCACATATCTATGATCGGGATGATAATCATTAGGAGCATGGGTAAAAATGACGTCTGGGTCTGCTTCTCTAAGGATATCAATCATTAACCTTCTCTGTTCAACATCCGGGAAAACATGTTCATCCATCACACCAGGCCAAATTACCTTTGCGCCAATGATCTGGGCTGCATCAAGGGCTTCTTTTTCGCGTATTTCTGCTAGCTTTCCAGGTTCGATCACAGCATCTCCCATATTCCCGGATGTAAAAATGGCAAAGTTTAATTGATGCCCCTGTTGGGCATAGCGGACCATCGTTCCTGCACAAAGGATTTCTATGTCATCGGGGTGGGCTACAATACAAAGAATATTCATGTCAATTAGAGGTTATAAGACGCCGTATTTATTGTACACTGTCCTTAGTGAATCGCCTTTCAATAGGTCGATTCTGGATTGATCTTCCTTGAAAACCTTTTCATACGCTAGGTTCAGCACTTCATTTTCCAATCCTAGGGGTATAACGACAATTCCGTCAAAGTCTGAAAAAATCAGCTCGCCCGGCTTTACAACAACATCACCGCAACGGACCGGTACGTCATACGCCATCACACTGCCTCTGCCCAAACTATCAAGCGGCCGGATGCCACCATGGAATACAGGAAACTGCATCTGCATGATCTTGCGACAATCTCGGATCAGGCTATCGCAAATACAGCCAACTGCCCCATTGCGCTTAGCAATGGTACTCATTAATTCACCCCAAGGAGCGTTAGTACCTGCAAAATCAGTAGAATGGACCACTACATCCCCAGGCCTCAAGGAATCGACAGCTTCAATTTCCAGATCATATGGATTCTCGTCGATGTAATCAGTATCCATCCAACGGAGTGTTCTTGCCCGACCAATCATTACACTATTATCTGGATCTAATGGCCGCAACCGTTGGTGCATTGCTTGGTTCCTATAACCTAAAGTGTCAAGGACATCGCATACAATCGCCACATAAAGATTTTTCTTAATCCAGTTGAATTTTTCTTCATCAACCATTAAATCTACTCTTGATTCCATAATTTTTTTGTTTTTTTATAATTAAACTAATTCATATTGATTTCCATCGTTTTCTAGCTGACTACCAAATAAATGGCACCATTATTTCGGGGATGATACATTGCTCTCCCAAATTATTATGCTGACAGAACCATTTGAACACCTCTGGGTTTTCCGTATTCAGGGTCATCATATCATAGTGGTTCGGCATAACATATTTTGGCTGCAGTACTCCTGCAAACTCTGCAGCTTGTTCTGCTCCTAGGTTTCCCCATTTACCATTGATTGGGACCAGCATGACTTCAGGGCTCTTTGGTGCAGCGGCTAGTACCAAAGGGTGATACTGAGTATCGCTGGTATGATAGAAATTTCGTCCGTTGGAAAATTCCACAAAATACCCAGTTGTATCAAGTACATCGATACCTGTAGGCAGGGCAAATACACCGGTAATCCTGATTTGACCGTTAGACCAAGTTTCCCCTACATCCAAAACTATAATTTGTCGATTGCTAATGCCTAAATTAGGCAGGCGTTTGGCAGTAAGCCTTGGCGCAATGAACAATGTACTGTCCTTGTTCTGATATTTTGATATGGTGCTTGGATCTAAATGATCCAAATGATCATGCGTTATGATATAGATATCTACATCAAGGTCTTCTGGTAATATGGGTGGAGAATAGAGTCGTGAAAATTCCGGGGCACCTTGTGCCGCAGAATCAGAAAGGTAAGGGTCTATAGCAAGGGTTAAATTTCCTGTACGGGCAACGTAACCTGCCTGCCCCAGCCACCATATAGCAGCTTGATTCACTAAGAGATTCTGATTTTTAATAGATTCCATAATCTCTATCTTACAAATTGACACAGAAACGCTTAACTGCCTTTTCATTGATTTCAACCCCCAACCCAACTCCTTTAGGCACAGCGATATACCCATCAGAATCCATTTTTACTGGATTTTCGATAATCTCTCGTAACATTGGGTTATCACTCACATTATATTCTAAAAACAGTGATTTAGTCAGAACTGCATTCAAGTGAAGACTTGCTGAAGTCAATAGGTCAGTTAACCAAGCATGTGGGCAGACATCAATACTCGCATATTCTGCTTCCCAGACAATTTTTCTAGCCTGAGTGAACCCTCCACAGCGAGAAAGATCTGGTTGTACAACATCGATACCACCACGTTGGATCAATTCTCGAAATCCCCAGCCAGTAGCCTCTTGTTCTCCTGCGGCAATTCTCGTCCTAACACCAGCTGACTTAACCTTATTATAACCATCGTATGATTCCGGGTTTAAAAAGTCTTCCAGCCAAAATATATTGTAAGGTTCTAGGGCGCGGCATAGTTCAATGGCATCATAGGCACTTCGATTAACCATCCAGCCAGCATCCACCATGAGTTCAACATCAGGACCCAAGGATTCCCGAGCGGCCTGGACTAGTTTGATATCTTGTTTAGGGTTCTGTCCAAATACTCCCCATCCAAATTTCACGGCCGTGAAGCCTTGCTGTAAGTAAAATTCACAGGCCTCCTTCATCGCTTCTGTAGTCGGCCGGAATAAGGTGGAAGCATAGGCACGTACCTTGTCCCTTCGAGCACCGCCCAGGATTTTATGGATCGGCCTTCCTATTGCCTTTCCCATAATATCATGGCAGGCGATATCAAATCCAGACAAAACCTGCATGGCTACCCCCCTCCTACCAAAATAGATCATTCCTCTGTAAATCTTATCCCAGAGACGTTCAACCTCAAAGGGATCTTCCCCTATGACAAGAGACCTTAATCCCTCAAATACACCAGCACCACTTTCTGGGGCATTGACCACAGCCTCCCCAACATGAGGGGCTGTTTCTACATCCGACCATCCGGAAATTCCTTCATCGGTACTGACCTTTATGAGTAGACAGTGTTTTACCCCTCGTGCTTCATCACTTCCCTCTGGTGACTTAATTTCATATGGAGATTGTAGAATAAAAGCTTCAACGTTTGTTATTTTCATAAATTTGATTGATTAAAAGTTAGAGCGACTTTGATGGCTTGATCGTGATGTTCCGCTACTAGGCGAAAGGCCTGTTTCCAGTCTGCAAATGGAATATGCTGTGTTATGACTTCATTTATAGCTAATGCTGGATCGGCCAGGCATTCCATAGCTTCATCCATCTTGTGCTCGTCGTTGCATGCTCCGACAATTTCAAGTTCTGACACGTGAAGGGTGAAAAGGTTCAGACTCACAGGCTCGATAATGTTACTGAAAACAACTAACCTGCCTCGAGGACGAAGGGCATTTAAGCAGGTCTCCAAAGCTCCGTTTGCGCTTACCGCCAGAATAGCAACATCTACGGATTTGTCCGCGACGTTGCCAGCAATCTCCACATCCGGAATCCTAGACAATCTGAATGGCTCCTTACCGATCACAATAACGTGTGAAGCACCGGCCCGATTTGCTAAACGAGAAATGATATTTCCAAAAGGTCCATCTCCCAGCACTAACACCCGTTTTCCTTTTATCTCTCCTGCCCTGGAAATGGCTTGCAGACAAACCGATACCGGTTCCAACAGCGCACCTCTATCAAAAGGAAGTGTTGATGGCAATTTTCTTACACGATCTGCTCGCTGTAGATAATATTCCGCAAAGCAACCGTCCTTGTCGATTCCTAGATGTCCCATATTTGAGCAGATGTGATCGAATCCCCTTAAGCACTCTGCGCAGTTCCCACATGGGATCACGGGATGAGACGCAACTCTATCACCAGGTGAAAAATCATCCACAGCAGATCCACATTGAACAACTATTCCCGCACCTTCGTGACCCATTGTTATCGGATACACAATGCCAAATGGGTTACTTTTCAGGTCATGCAGATCTGAGGTACAAATAGTCGCTGCCTGCGTTTTAATCAGAACCTGATCTGCTGCAGGGATAGGTACGGGTAACTCAACTTCACATAGTTCATTGAGTCCCATGAGCTGTAAGGCCCTCATAGTCTTTCCAGTCATGTTCATTGTACATTTGGAGTTGGGTGATTTAAACCTAGAAGGTTTAAAGTATCACGGTGAATAATACTTTCAATGATCTCGTCCGAAATCCTCGGCAAACTGCTATTCCCCAATATGGAATTCATGTTTCGTATATTTGCTATCGAATCAGCAGTTGTGGTGAAAGGAAAATCGGAACCAAAAAGCACTTTGCCCTGTGCTCCATACTCAACCAAAAGACTCATTGAATTATAGAACTGCCATGGCCTGTAGTAAAGTGCTGAGATATCTGCGAATACATTAGCATGCCTGCGGATCACAGCAATTGTTTCTCCTTCCCAAGGATGTCCCAAATGGGCCAACACCATGTGCAAATCTGGAAATTTAACAGCAACAGCGTCAAAATGGATGGGACGAGAATAATCTAGGTAAGTACCGCTAATGAAGGAAGTCCCTGCATGAAATAAAATTGGGAGACTATGTTTAACGCAGTATTGGTAAAGCTCAAAACATCGTTTGTCTGTAGGATGTATGTTCTGGTATAGAGGAGCCATTTTTACTCCTACTGCACCCAGATCCTGATGTGTCCTCTCCAACTCCTGCATATAATTTGGTTGAGTAGGGTCAATAGAAGTAAAGAATAGCAGCCGATTTGAAGCCAGAGCTACATGTTCTGCTACCATATCGTTGGAAATATTCCATCCAGTTTTAAAAGCTTGCAGACCAAAAACCACGGCTACATCTGCAGCTTTTGTTGTTTCGAGATGTCTCTGCTTTACATCCCCCCATTCTGCTGGGTTCACTCCGCACCTGTTTAAATCTGCAAGAAGGTTCACCCCAAAATCAATCTCCGGTCGAAAAACATGTGTATGTAAATCTACAATCATAATTTAAATATTTTAATCATTTACCTAAATCACTCCAATGACCAATAGTGAACGGCCCATGGTTCTAATCTTAAAGATAATGTTTGGTTCCCTTTTTCGAGCTTGATGAAGGGATTAGGGTGTAAACGTTGGTTCTCATCAACTGCACCTGGGCTTGCGTCAAGGACGATATGTCGAACTCGCATTTCTTTTGGCAGATCGCGGAGGTCCAACTTCAATTCAATCGTTTGATCAGAAAAATTCCACAGCATCATGTTATGCATCATTAACTTGGGGTCATAAGTAGCAAAACCATGGACTTTTTCGTGGTCCGAATTTACTTTCAATTTATTTCCAGCCATCCTGGAGATCAGTTTAAAAGAATAATAAGCGGGACGAAGTTGGTTTTGGTAATCTATTAACCCACTGAACTGTGCCTGTCTATTCCACCATCGGGTCATGAAAGCAGCTCCAGAAGGAGAAAACACTTTGGCAAAAGTGTCGTAATTTACATACCAGTCCTTTATCTGATAATAGCACGACCAGTCTAATCCTGCATCTTTCATCTGCCAAATGGTTTCTGCTATGAAACATGGTTGAAACCTTGGGTCCAAAGGAGGGTTAAACAAATCCATATTCCACTCGTTCATTATAATCTGAGGCTGAAGACCGGTAAACTGACGAGATAGGTTCTTAACGTACTCGATCTGCGCCCTTATTGCAGAAGGATCATTGTTATAGTTATGAAACGAAACAAAATCGAGCTGTAATTTCTGCTGGGAACAGACTTTCATCAATTCGGGCAGGATAGGTGATTTATAATACGCTAGTGCAGGTCCACCGACCTTTGCCTGTGGATCAGCTCTTAAAATGGCCGAGGTAGTATGTTTGTAATAACGCGCATAGCTTTCTGGTTTAAAGCGATAAGGTGTCCCTCCATCCTCACCAATATCTACCTCATTGCCAACTTCCCAAAATTGTATACCTACCTTACGATCCACGAAATGCCTTACGACCTGATACACAAACTCCTCCCAAGCCTTGTAGTCATTCGGCTCTACGATATCTTGGTCGATGACAGGGAAGAATACCTTAGGTTTCAAACAAAAGCTCATAAATGGCTTTGCTCCTGTCTCCAATATGTTGTTTACCATACTGTCCAAAGTATCAAAATGGTATTGTCCGTTTTGAGGGAGGACATCATAATATTCACTTACAAATAACCTAATAATCGCAGGGTTAAGAGCCCGAATCTCAGCGATTCTGCCAGCGAGCATGGGCTCTTCGGTCAATCCCCCCTGGCCTAATGACATTTGCTCCATTTTCATTGGCCCCAATTCTTTGGAAAAATCTATTTTCATATTTGCAGTTTGGCCGCAGGCACTGGCATAGAGCAGCAATGAAAGTACGGCCATTAAAAAGAATGATCTCATATTTAAGTATTTAAAGTTTTTTATTGAATCAATATTTAGCGGTTATCACGTATTGTTTTTCAATAGGTTGATCCAACTGGATATATTCACTGCTTACATTGAAATTCTCCCAAGGTTCTCCGTTGACCAATACGGATCGTATCGGTAACCCTTGGGGATGCCGTAACCTTACCAGCATTGCCTTTGGTGGATTTCGCTCGGATAACTCAATCTCTACGCTGATATGGTTCTCATTCAGGCCAATTATGGTATAGGAAACCGGTCCAAAATAAGTAGGTGCATCCTTTACGGTTATTTTTTTATCCTTTTCCAACCATTTTCTAGGTGTGGCCTGTGCAATGAACAGTGTATCCTGTCCGATTTCATTGAGCAACATTTTACGATAGATCTCAAACCATGCACCATCGGTACTTGGCGGACCATAGTATTGTCCCCATGCCCAGCGATGTTCTAATGAGGTAAGCTGTCCATGGGCAAAACCACTTGCCATTAGGCTGTAAAAGGCACGGATAACTGCCTTTGGATTATCGCGCAACAGGTATGTATTTGCCTGCTGGATATAAACAGGTTCATTTGCAGCCCCCTGATTTTTTAAGAACAGGTTATCCTCATGATCATTTAACATCGCAGTTGTAAGCCAGCTGTGAGGATCGAAAACCTCCAACCTTGAAAGATGCAGAGGGCCTGTATCCACATCAGATGGATACCATTGATCCATGAGGCGCCGGAACGTCATGGCATCTGCCGGTACGTAATTGATCCATGTCCCATCCTCTAACTGTACGATAGGTGACTTAACACTGGCTCTTGAAAACTCCTTGACAACATCTGCTTTCATCTTAGAGGATATGTCTAAGACCTCTTGCGCTCTGGGATGTCCATATTTGGTTAATGCCTTACCAAACAATTCCAGTCCTGCAACGAAATATGCCTGGGTAAATGCCCATTCCCTTTCGGCGGTAGTCAGATCGTTCAAAGGAGCTAGTATTAAACCGGTCTTATTTGTTCCTGAGTTGGCTTTATCGATTTGTGCGATACACCAATCTAGGGTTTTGAGGGCATTCGGTAATAATCTCTCTAATTCACTGGTATTTCCCGAAAGCAGATAATTTTGTGCTATAGCATATAGGTGGCCTGGTGAATAAACACCCCAATTTGCAAATCCGCCTATACGACCATCGGGCTGTTGTTGGGATTTGAACATGGCGGCGATTTCCTGTTCAGCTACATTTTCATACCCACGTAGACCATAGATCATATAATCTACATAGACAGCTTGATTAATAGGCCAATCAGCATTTTTTTGTCCATAGGCAGTATTTGCATACGGTAAGTCCATATGGGGAAGTCCCAAGCTATCCAGGGTATGGCGTGGTAAGACGAGCGAATGCCATAAACTGGCTCTAAATAGATCGTTCACTGCTTGCTCGGAAACCTCAAAATGCGCTCCCCTATCTATCCATTGCTCCCAATAGTTAACCGTTCGATTCCTTGCTAGATCGAACTCTAGGTCTTTTAAGAGGGATATACCATTCCCTTGCACCCCAGGAGATGGGAGCTTGACCATAAACCCTTTCGTAACTCCTGCGGGAAGATTACCACTCACAGAGAACGAAACCCTTTCTCCGTTTTCCACTGAAGGAGCCTTTTCCCCCTCGATTGAAAGGCCTTGGTCTGCCTCGACGATCAACAAAACCTGGCCGCTTTGTGTATCAGTAACAGACCATACACCTGAGGTGTTATTTAGCTCAATCCTTTTACCCTTAACCACATTTGTGAAGCTGAGGTCGAACTGGACTGGCTTGCCATCGCCGGTGATAAATACTTTACTGAGTGATACGCTCGGAATGTCACCCCTAAACACCTTTGCATCTGGATCTAGCGTGCTGACAAATTGTTCCACCTTGGCGAGTTGACCACCCTGCTCAAGTTCAGTGAGTACGATAGGTAGCCCATCGACGACCCTCTGGCTCTTCCATTTACTTCCAGGCCACTGAAAATCCAATTGGAAACGGTGGGGGGAAGCAAAATCAGGTCTGATGTTTGCCCAACGGTCAATCGCAAATTTGTAGACCGAACCGTGCTGGGCAGCTGTAACAGTTAGGTTCCCAACGGTCCCCATGTATTTTGTCTGCCATGAAACGTCCCATTCCAGTGGATTTCCAAAGTCAGGCCATAGACCCTTGAATTCCTCAAGGGTAGCATCGGGGTTCTTGGATACATCATGCAAAATACGAGACCCCTTTAGGTTTTTCAGGTGTAAATGAAAATCTATTGGTTGATCGGCAAGGGTGATATAGACATCTTGCTCTGGTAGCCACATGGCCCTATGCCTGAGCAATTGCTCCAAGCTTAAAGAAAAACCCTCTGTACCTTCTTTGTTCAATTGGATGGAAAGTATTGGTGCATCTGGCTTATTCCAGGAATCATCTTTCAGCCTAGCGGATTGGCCGGGAGAACCTTTTTCCATTAAATATCCCCACATTGCATCTCCATTTAAAGAATAACCATCCCTATGTTTGGCCAGTTCTCTTAATGGAGCGGTAGGTTTTGGCCATTTTACTGTTGCAACGAGCTCGTCAACATCCCCCTTTCCGCAATAAAGTACTGTTGTGGCTGCATTGACTTTTTCACCATTTTCCAAGTTCTTTCCTTGGAGCTTGCTGATTTCCATGCCTTCAGAACCTTTGATCAACGAAACCGTTCGGACTGCCCTTTCTGAGTTCTTCAATCCAAATGAAATTTTAATTTTGACGTGTTGGATTTTCTGTTCCTGCTGAGCAAATACGGCATCATTGAAGATCAGAATACCTGCAAAACAAATAAATATCTTACCGAACAAACGCACCCTTTTTTTTCTAATCATTTCTATTCTATTATCTACTGTACAATTTATCTATATGTCCAATTTTATCATTGAAATATCATATCGTAATTTGGATTCTGTTCCAAATTAGGGTTCTTATCCCTCGCCGATTGTGGAATCGGCAACAAATAATTCTTTTCGGGATAGAACTTTCTTTGCCCTCCACCAGCTGGCACGACCTCATAGACCCATTTTCCTCCTTTCTGTTCAATCTTCATGGCGTGTAGTGGGCCGTTTAAGTTGACATGAGCAAGCTTCAAGCGGAGCAGGTCAGGCAGGCGCTTTTCTTCAAAGGCCAGTTCCACCCTTCTCTCACGGTGGATCGCTGCCCGCATCTGTGCCTGATTCAAACCTTTTGGCAAATCCGGCAATTCGGACCTTTTCCTTACCTCATTGATGGCCTCGTAAACCGATATATCAGGGCCTACCGCTTCATTTTGGGCTTCCGCATAGCTCAATAGAACCTCAGCGTACCTAAAGATAATCCAATTTGCACTGTTGGCATTGTCCATAGCACCGGGATATTTGGGGTCTACTAGTTTTTTGGCATAGTAGCCTGTCCTAGTTGAAATACTGCTGTTGTTCAAGTCTGTTGCGTTCAGGCTCCCCACCCCCTGTTTCATTACCATAATGTCGCCAAGCCATTGAGACCCATCGTAAACAATGGTTTGATAGAATCTCTTTTCCCGGTTTACATAAGGATTTTGAGGATTATATCCTGAGGCTGGGTCCGTGATTGGGAGTCCATTTGCCATGGAATAGGAATCAACCAATTCCTGAGTTGGTCCTACGTGTCCCCAGCCCGTTAGACTCCCCCTAACAAAACGGGGTCCCGTCTGCGCAATATAGTTTGCCAATGAAGTACCCCCCATGTGCTGTCGGCTAAAGATTACTTCCACATTGTTATTGTTTTGCTCTAGGAACAGAGTACCATAGTCGGGGAACAATCGGTAATTGAGCGACATCACTTTTTTGAATGTTGCCGCTGATGCTGCCCATTTCGCTTTATCGTTTGAAGGATTGTATAGAGCTCCTGCCTTAAACAATTCACAGGACCCCTTCAGCGTAAGTGCTGCCCCTTTTGTTGCCCTGCCCGATTCAGCAGTTGGAAGCAGGTCTTTTTCAGCCTCGGTAAGTTCCTTTAATATAAATTCAACCGTTTGCTCAGCAGTATTTCGTGCCCTGAACACATCCTCTCCCTGTTCATTTTGGTTAAGTACATCGATAATGATAGGTACTCCGCCATGATACATCCACAATAGCGAATAAAAGTAAGCTCTCAGGAAACGTGCCTCAGCTAATCTTGTCTTTTTCCAATCCTCTGGAAGGGCCGAAGCACTTACCCGTGCAATGAACAAGTTGCACTTACGGATATTGGCATATTGGCCCCATTGACTCGGCGCATTGCTCGGGGTATAGATGGAAGGACCATAGATGTTCGTACTGACACGCCCTGCCTGTCCATTGATCGAGTTGTCTGAGAAATTTTCCCAGGGATCTCCAATATCCAGGCTTGGTATGGACGCATAGATATTGTTGAGGAATAGATCGGCATTTGAGCTGGTCGACCAGAGCGTACCATCGGATACCTGGTCTTTGGGTGTTACCTCTAGATATTTTGTACATGAAACTAAGCTACAAGTGATAAATATGAGTAACAATGCCTTTTGCGATATTTTTAACATATAGTTCATTTTGAATATATTTATCGTTATTAAAATGTAATGTTGAGGCCCAGTGAAAACGTTCTTTGGTTGGGGTATCCCCAACTCCCATTTGGAATCCATGAATTATTTGGACCTATTTCCGGATCATAGTTCACCAGATTTGTCCATGTCAGTAGGTTCTGACCCGATAAGAAAACCCGAATGTTCTGCATCTTTACTTTCTCTAGGACTTGGGAAGGAAGGCTATAGGAAATCGTAGCGTTCTTCAGTCTCAGGTAACTGGCATCTCCCATCCAGAAAGAAGATGTTTGGGAGTTATTTACTGTTGGAGCGGATGTAAGGCGCGGGTTTGATGCATCGGTGTTTTCCGGTGTCCAGTAATCAAAGTTCTGTACATATGGGAGCATTGTGTCCCAGAAAGGCATAATAGATGATGGGTGATAGTACCAATCAGTCTTACCAGCTCCTTGGAACAGCAGTTCGAGGGCAAAAGATTTATATTGTACGCTTGGTGAAAAGCCATAGATGATTTGTGGTGAGGCAGTTGGTTCCCCGATTACGGTAATATCGTCATCGTTGATCTTTCCATCACTGTTAATGTCCTCATACCGAATGTCCCCAGGCTGGACTGCGCCCCAAGGTTGTATTGCGATTCCAGGGTTCAGATTTCCGTTGCCATCAAAGTCACTTTGCTGAAAATACCCCAGGGCATTGAATCCAAATTGGGTTCCTAAGGGTCTACCGGTAAGGCGTCGATTAGGGTTATTGAGAGTTGTAGGGGTCTCAAAAACCTGGATTAACTTGTTTTTCGCATATGTTAGATTTGCTCCTAAAGAGACTCTCAGGTCATCAGAAAAACTATAGCTCGAGCTAGCCGTTATGTCAAACCCTCGGTTATCCATGATTCCGGCGTTTACTTGGCTTAGGCCAATACCATATTCAGCCGGAACGATAACATCTGGATTCATGAGCATATTTGACCTTTTCTCATAGAAATAATCAATTTCTAGATTCAGGAGACCTTTCCATAGATTTGCTTCCAACCCAACATCAGTTTTCTTGGCCCTCTCCCAGGTAATATTTGGGTTTGGCTCAGCTTTTTCCCTGATTCCCTGTACAGCACTGTTCCCCAAGACATAATTTGTACCAAGCACACTATAGGTGCTCATGTATTGGAACGGACTACCGGCCAAGGCACCAACCTCACCATAGGAACCTCGTATCTTAAGGTTATCTAACCAGGAAACCTTATTCTTCAGGAAGTTTTCCTCGGACAGACGCCATCCTGCAGAGAAAGCAGGAAAGAACCCAAACCTCTGTTCTGGAGCGAAAAAATAACTTCCGTCATATCTACCGCTTGCTTCCAATAAATACTTTTGTGCATAATCATAGGCAACACGGTAAACCAACCCCATCTGCCGGGAGGCACTTGAAGCACCTCCGGTACTCATATCTGCCTGGCTAGAACTGCCCATGTTCAGTTCGTCTATTGTCAAGTTGAAGTTTCTGCGCTCTGCCATCAAACTTACCAGGTCATTGCTTTTAGCTTCAAACAATCCCAAAACATTGATGTTATGTTTGCCAAAGGCACGGTCATAGTTCAAGCCAGCCTGGTAAGTAAGTTGCGCACTATGGTCCGTCGCATGGCGGAGCGAGGGTTTGGTCTGACCCCAGATTCCATCGTTAATCACGTACGGAGTTTGGGACTTATCTAGGCTCGCCTTATGGACCGGGAGCAACCATGTTTTGTTGGAGATAAAAGAAGGGTCATATGCAACTGTTCCCTTGAATTTCAGTCCTGGGACAAAGTTTATCTTCTGTTCAATGGACAGTTGGGAGTACAGTGAGGTCGTATTTAGTTTCTGGTAACCACTTTCAAAAAGGCTACCGGTCACAAATGTACCTGGCAAACCGTTACTGAAGCGGAGTGGGCCATACAAAGGGTGCAGATATCCGATTAGCTCGAATATCCGGCCCGTTGAAACCGGAGGATATAAATCATTTTGCTTTCGCCCATTGAGCGTAAAAGTAGCTGTTGTGCTGCTCGTTACATGAGCCTCTAAGTTAATCGCTAGGTTAAATCTCTCGGTATTGGTTGTAGGCCACATCCCTTCTTGAAACTGATACCCCAGGGAAGCGTAATATTTTACACGCTCGGCACCTCCTGTAATCTCCAGATTATGATTGGTCAGTATAGCATTGGGGTTGGTCAGGTCGCCCCATATATTCTTAAATGTAGGGAAAGCATCAGGATCTGAGCCGTCCTGGAACTTCTGCAAATCAGATTCAGAGTAAGGTTCAACAAGTCCCTCATTCTTAGCGGCTGCATTTCTTAGGGTAGCATATTGGAAAGAGTTCACGAAATCTGGTAGAACGACAGGGTTCTGAAAACCAACCCAGCCATTATAGCTCATGGTCGGGGCTCCCATTTTACCTTTTTTTGTTGTCACCAAAATAACACCATTCGCCCCTGCCACTCCATAAGGCGCCACAGCAGCGGCATCCTTTAAAATCGAAAAGGATTCAATGGAATTTGGATCCAGCTGCTGAAAACTGCGTGGTATCCCATCTACAATAATCAATGGCTGACTAGTTCCCGTGGAGGAGATACCACGAATGAATATATTTGAACCATCCCTCCCAGGTTCTCCAGATCCTTGTTTGACCATCACCCCTGCCAATCTCCCACCCAGACCGTTGCTTAGGTTAGAAATCGGAACTGAAGAAATTTCTTCCCCCTTCATTGTTGACACGGCCGCAGTTACAGACGTCTTCTTCTGTGTTCCGTATCCTACGACTACGACCTCATCGATTCCGCTTTGGGAGTCTTTGAGCACGATGCTCAAAAATTCCTGGGTAATCACCTGTACGGTAATTTCCTCCATCCCAGTGTATGAGACCTTTAATGTCTGGCCTATTGCCACCTCTAGAGCGAATTCGCCCTTTGAATCTGTACTGGTGCCCTGCTGGGTTTCCAGAATAATTACTGAGGCGCTGACCAAGGGAGTTTTTCCATCGGTAACTTGTCCTCTGATCGACAACTTCTTCTGAGCAGAAACATTGGAAATCAAAAAGGAAACAAAAAGCAACAACAGGAATATCTTCCTGGAATTGACTAGAAGCAAGTATTTTAATTTCATAATAAAGTTATTGGTTTGAGTGGTGAAATTTAAAAATATAAATCTGGGATATCCTATGGTTCCAGATTCCTCAACACAAATATATTTGGAACATTTGCCTATATATTACACAATCTTGTTTAAACATTATCCTATTTTGTAATTCTGAATATGGTCAGGGATTTGACATTCTCTAGATTTTGCAATAATTTTGATGGATTGTTAGCTTTTGAAAAAACAATTGAAAACATTTTGTTAAATCCAATTGAGCGACAAGTCTGTTTGAACGGATTGAAGAAATATGCTATCTTTATTACATGAAGCCCCATTATAAACCTATATCTTCTGAATCCAAACTGTTCAAAGTTGAATTCCAAGAAAACCAAAAGGATTTCTATTATCCCTGGCATTATCATTCTGAATTGGAACTAGCCTTTATTGTCAGTGGGAAGGGTATCCGATATGTAGGGAATTTTATGGAAAATTTTTTCGGCGAGGAATTGGTGCTGATCGGATCAAATCTACCGCACAATTGGACTAACCAAATGGAGGAAGAACAGCCTGTAACCGCAATCGTGGTCTTTATAAAAGAGGAATTCTTGGAAAAGGCATGGATGCACAGTATAGAATTTGAGGCGATCAAGAAACTTCTAACAGAAATGAATAAGGGGATAAAGGTCAACAAGGAGTCCACCCAGAAATTAAAGCCTAAGTTTCTTGAACTCCTAAAGGCGAACGAGTTTGAAAAACTCATCATTTTACTTCAAATCCTCCAAGATCTTGCAACAAACGCAGACTACCAATTTCTTTGTGAACAAGAATTTACCTGTGACATAAATGAACTTGAAAAAAAACGGATAAACATTGTTTACGACTATATCCAAAAAAACTATCTACAGCAAATAACACTCGCGGACATCTCCTCAAAGATAAATATGAGCGAAGAGTATTTTTCAAGATTTTTCAGCAAAACTATGAAAAAGCCTTTTTTTGAATTTCTTAATGAATACAAAATCAATCAAGCTTGTAAATTATTGATAGAAACGGATAAGCACGTGAGTGAAGTCTGTTATGCATCAGGCTACGAAAGCATTACGTATTTTTATAGGCAATTTAAGAAGTTCAAAAACTGCCAACCAAAGAACTATCGTGCCAATTACCGTAAGATGGCAGAGAATGAACTACAGAATGAAGGCATTACAGATCTATTAAATTCATAAAGTAAATTAATTTGGAACAGTCCTCTTCCTATTTCATTTTCAATGGCTAGTGGAGGAAATACTTTATTAACATATCAGCGCTCCCAATCCAACTTCCTGTAAACCAATGAGCTACCAATTTCAAATGGGAAGTGCAACCTCCCATTTTTCAGCTGGGCGTAGGATTGTTGATGCCTATTTAAAAGATGGATTTTCAGACTTGCGATTAACAAAATCGTATAGGTAAGACAGCTATGATCAGAATCAAGTGGAAAACCGAACATTGTCATTCCCATGAAGTAAATAGGAATTCTTTAAGACCGCTATAGAGGGATTGAAGGAAAATATCGATAATTCCAATAAAACTAAACTCCGTATTTTGGAGCTCTGAAAATCATTAAATCTAATCTTTTTTTGACAGGTGTTTGTGGCTTCAGTTCCTTGGGTGTCTAGAAGAAGAGACCTAAAGGTTCCAAATGAAAGTTTAAGAATTATCAATATCTAATTAAAAAAATCATTCCCAGCTATCACCAGTTGATTATATGCATATTATTCTGAATAACACTTACTGAAAGGAAATCAATGGACTAAATGAATCTTCGGTTTATCAATATTGTTGACCCTCTAAATAATATGGTCAATTATCAAAAACCTCTAATTGAAAGGTAGTGATCCTCTTTTTCTGTCATCAGGGTTTTATCTTCCTTCTTCTTGTCGTAATAACCGCATAGGTGAAGTACGCCATGGATGATAACACGATGAAGTTCATCGCGTTCGGAGACATTGAATTTTTTGGCATTTTCGGTGGTCCTTTCCACGGAAATAAAAATATCTCCAGCGATTACGTCTTCATCCTCGGAGGAATCAAAGGTCACGATATCAGTGAAGGTATCATGGTCTAGGTATTGTTTGTTGATTTCCAAAAGATAGGCATCAGAGCATAACACAAAGCTCAACTCTCCTACGCGCTTAAAACCTTCGGCTTTAATCGTTGCGCCAATCCATTCCCTAACCTTTTGTTTTTCCTTGAGTGTAAAATCGATGTCTTCAGAAAAAAACTGAATGTCCTTCAATGCCATATTAAAAAGATTTGCTATCCATATAAGTCTGCAGAATCAATACTGCCGAAACTTTATCAATCAATTGTTTATCCTGTCTTTTGCTTTTTTTCATCCCTGATTGTGCAATAGCTTGGGAGGCAATTTTTGAGGTGAACCTTTCATCGACCTCTACAATCGGAATATTGGGATATGTTTTGCAGAGCTTCCTACTAAAACCGACCACATGCTGATCAGATTCAGAGGCAGTCCCGTCTAATTGCTTGGGCTTGCCAATGACAAAGGTTTCCACTTGTTCCTTGGCAAGGTAGTCGGACAGGAATTTCCAGATTTCCTCTGGGTGTATGGTGGTCAATGGGCTTGCAATAATCTGCATACTGTCGGAAACAGCAATTCCAATTCTCTTGGTCCCATAATCAAACGCCATTATTCTCATGTCTCTGCAATTTTCACAAATTTACAATTAAACTTTAGAATAGCCCTATTCAATAATCGCAAAATATCTATACATTTGATAGATATTAATTCAAAAAATGAAAGCACTCATCTACTTCATCAGCTTCTTTGCTCCGGTAATTCTAATGGCCCAATCTTTGGAACAGGAAATTCAGTCCTATAGGGACAAACAGATCCAGGAAATGGTAAAGGATGAATTTGGTCCCTTGCGAAAAGATCAGGTAGAATATGTGACCTTCTACCCTGCAAAACAAGATTATGTCGTTACGGCAGAAGTAGAACAGCTTTTCAATGAACCAACCTTCAGGATGCCCACATATGATGGTACCTCCAATGAGTACAAGAGGTATGGATTTTTGAATTTTGAATTGAATGGGAAGAAATATAAGCTTACGGCTTACCAAAGGGTGGCACTATTCCAGAATGCTACCTATAAAAACCATCTTTTTGTTCCATTCATGGATAACACGACTGGAGAAACCTCCTATGAGGGCGGTCGTTATCTGGATCTGAGCATTTCAGATATTAAGGATGGAAAGATCAAGATCGATTTCAATAGGGCGTATAATCCTTACTGTGCCTACAGCAATGGATACCGATGCCCACAGCCTCCAAAGGATAATATTTTGAATGCAGCCATCGAAGCTGGGGAGAAAAAGTACAATGGACCTAAAAACGAAAGAAACGTGAATAAGAGTACGGCAAAGAACTTTAATGATTTTGAAAAATCTTTGATCAATACCGCTGATGAAAACAGCTTGATGCATGTTTACCAGATTACAGATGAAAAGGAGTTGGCGGTCCTGAAGAAACCATCTGAGGACATTAAATTTGATGACCCTTTATTGGATAAAATAGCGGCAAGGATGTTACTTACGGTCAAGGACCCTGAACATCCTGGAGTTGGGATCGCAGGGCCACAGGTTGGCATCAACAAAAATGTCATTTGGGTTCAGCGCTTGGATAAAAAGGACGAACCTTTTGAGTTTTATCTGAACCCTAAGATCATCTGGCGTTCAAAGCTTACCCGCCAAGGTGCAGAGGGCTGTCTATCCATTCCTGATCTAAGACAGGACGTGAAGCGCAGCTATGCCATCAAATTACAGCATATTGATCGTAAAGGACAAGTGAAGGAGGAGTTGATAGAAGGTTTTACAGCTGTAATATTCCAGCATGAGGTAGACCATCTTTACGGTATTTTATTCCCCGATCGTATAGAAGAATCAAACAAGATAGAATTTGAGTCTTTGAATGATAAGCCAGATTTTTTCATTCAAAAAGGTAGTATCAGACCTTAATAGCGGAGAAAAATCGCTGTACCCGTAAACAGGGATATTTCAAATTGACCATTTTTTTGCTAAAAACTTGGTTATCTTTAGGATTAATATTGAACCACTTTCCTAAAGACCATGTACAAATCAGCCTATAGCATTGCTATTGTCGATGATCATTCGCTAATCCTTCAAGGGTTGGTCAGCCTATTGGACCGCATAAAATCTTATGAGGTGACCGCCACATTTACCAAGGGTTCTGAACTTTTGCAATACCTTGAAACCGACCCCGTAGATATTGTCCTGCTAGATATTTCACTTCCAGATATTAACGGTATAGACCTCTGCTTGGAGATCAAGCGAATCGCTCCGAATGTGATCATCTTGGGCTTGAGCAACCATACAGAGCGTAGTGTCATCCTTCAGCTCATGCAAAATGGTGCTTCAGGTTACCTGCTCAAGAACATCGATATCGTGGAATTGGAAAAATGCCTGGATCAAGCGGTGAACAAACAGATGGTATTCAGCTCTGCTGTACAGGAGATCATTGCCAATCCGATAAGTTCAGATCTGCCCCTATTACCCAAGCTTACGAAAAGAGAGACTGAAATTCTGAAACTGATCGCATTAGGGAAGACTTCAGTTCAGATTGCGGAGGAGTTGTTTTTGTCCCCGCTCACCATCGAAACCCATAGGAAAAGGATGATGAGCAAGTTCAAAACAAAAAATATGATGTCGTTGATTAAAATAACGACAGAGAACAAATTGATCTAGCGCTCTTTTAAGCGGACTTCGAACAATTTAGTCCAGTGCTTTCCTGTTACCAATAAGGTTTTGCTGTCTGGTTTATAGGCTATACCGTTCATCTCATTATCATAAGGAGCGCGGTTATCGCTGTATAAGCCAACAAAGTTGATCCTACCCTCAACGATTCCAGTCTTAGGATCGATGATCACCATTTCGTCTTTATCGCCGTAATAGAGGTTTGCATAGATCTTGCCGTCAATGAATTCCAATTCATTTAACTTTTCTACAGGACCATTATCATCAAAAACAGCAATGGAACCTGTTTCTGCTAATGTTGCTTGATCTAAGAAATATAGATTGTTGGATCCATCGGATTTGATGAACTGTTCGCCATCATTGGTCAAGCCCCAGCCTTCTTTGCTGTTCTGGTAATCAAAGGACTTCAATAGCTTGAATGTATTTTTATCATATACATGCCCCTTGTTGTTCTGCCAAGTCAATACGTACATGTTATTTCCAACTACGGTCATCCCTTCACCAAATTCATCAGCCGCTAGGTCTGCTTTCTGAAGGACCTTGCCTGTTGCTAACTCCACTTTCCGCAAGGTAGATTCACCTAACTGACCGGTAGTTTCATATAAAGTTCCGTTTTCGAAGAATAGCCCTTGGGTAAAGGCTCCTTGATCGTGCGGATAGGTATTTACTACTTCAAAAGCGTATTGCTTTGGAGCGGGCGGAACGACCAAGACTTCGCTGTATGCTATATCCTCTTTGCCTTGGGAATACACCTTTGCACTCAATCTTTTATTTCCATAGCTATAGGCGTCAGTATCAAACACGACCGCTGTTGTGTCGGTTTTACGGTCAAAAATATCACCATCCACCGAATAGACCACTGAGTCTACTGCTGCGTCAGGAAATTTCAACTTCACTTGCACCTTCTCCCCTTTCAGGACCTTGCTGTTATTGGTTGGATTGATAAATTCAACCTTGCTTTGTTGGGTTTTACAACCGATGACCAAGGAAATGGAAAGGATAGTTAGTGCCTGAATGCTAAGCTTTAGTTTCTTATTCATATTAATAATTCCAAAATGCGTCTTTTATATATGTTGATTTTCCGTCTATAAAGGTAATGACATCGAACCTGATTTCTCCACGATGATCTTTTTGCATGATATAGGCTTCTGCGGCCCTACTCAGTCTATTTTGTTTTTGTGAATTGATCATATCCCTTTCGGTTCCAAACGCCGAAGAAGACCTTACTTTCACTTCCACAAATACCAAAACGTCATTATCATGGGCGATAATATCTACCTCTAGATTTTTATGTCGCCAATTTAATTCAATAATTTGAAAACCAATCTTTTTTAAAAATAAAACCGCCATTTCTTCACCTTTTGTTCCAGTGGTCTTGCGGTCCATTTTTGTTATTTTACGATTGTATTTCCAAGAAAATCACCCAACAGCTTCTCGCCTTCTTTCAGCTTCTGATATTTGGCGATCAAGAGCAACATATCATCAGGGTCCTTACAGTTTTTAAGCTCTTCCCTGATTCTATGCATTTCCTGTTCGATCTTATTCTTCTTCACCCTATAGATCAATTGGTTGACCAGATCTTTCAACTGATCTTTCTCCTCGGGCACAAAGATCTTACGCTTGTCATCATTCCAGTTGGGACTGATTTCATATTTTGTGGCAATGCTGTCCACCGCTAACCTGGATACTTCCTCATCTTCATGGGAGAAGAAGAATTTAGCTTCCGGTACTTCAAAGTTTTCAGCCTGCTTTTTAAACTCGTCGATAATCTTGATGCTGGCCTTGTCTTCAAAACTGACATCGTCCATGCTTGCCAATAGATACGGAGCAACTGGAATATCGCCATCCCCTTCCCAAACGACCAACTCACGCCCATAGTTTAACAGTACGCGAACAAGTTCCCTTTCCATCAGGATTTCGGAAGTTATCTGCTGTACCGTAGGCTCAGGAACAGTTATTCCCTCTGCAGCCATCGCAGCCAGCATTTCTGCTGGAATAAAATCATCCGCTGGGTAATCTGGACTAGGTTCAGGACTGGCACTTGCTGCCTTTCTATCCCTTGCCTTAGCCTTATCCATCCGGATCTTATTTAATTCGGTAAGGAGAACCCGCTCTTCGATATCCAACAAACCACTACATTGGCGGAGGTACACAGAAACCTTGATCTCATCAGGGATGAGGGCAATACTGTTTACGACCTCTCGTATCACTTCCGCTCGCTTGATGGGGTCTTCCTTGGCGTCTCGTAATAAGATGTTGGTTTTATAGAAAACAAAATCTTCCTGATGCTTATTGATATGCTCCTTGAAAGCGGATGCTCCATATTTCTGAACGTAGGAGTCTGGGTCATTCCCATCAGGAAATAGCAGGACCTTGACGTTCAAGCCCTCTTCCAATAACATATCTGTTCCCCGCAATGAGGCCTTGATCCCTGCTTCATCACCGTCATACAGAATAACGACATTTTTGCTGTACCTCGATATAAGCTTGATCTGTCCTGTTGTCAGGGAGGTTCCGGATGAGGAAACGACGTTCTCTACGCCTGCCTGATGACAGGAAAGCACGTCTGCATAACCTTCAACCAAGTAACACACATCCTGCTCGGAGATCGCTTTCTTTGCTAAATGCAATCCGTAAAGGACATTGGATTTATGGTAGATTTCGGACTCCGGAGAGTTTACATACTTAGGGACGTTCTTGTCCGTCTTTAGGGTCCTTCCCCCAAAACCAATGACACGCCCAGTGAGGTTGTGGATAGGGAAAATTACCCGCCCACGGAAGCGATCGTATAGAGACTTATCATCCCGCTCAACGGCTAGACCTACCTCTGCAAGGTATTCCTTACTAAATCCTTCTGTTAATGCGGCATCCACCAAACTTGTCCAGGCTTCAGGAGAGTATCCTAGTTCGAACTTTTGAATGGTCTCATCCCGATATCCGCGTTCGCGAAAATAGCTCAGGCCAATGCTCTTGCCCAAGTCCGTTTCCCAAAGTTGGGTTTTGAAATATTTCCCAGCCCATTGGCTCAGGACGTACAGACTCTCTCTTTTATCTTGTGCTGCAAGCTGAGCAGGACTGCGCTCAACTTCCTCGATTGGAATATTGTATTTGTTGGCCAAATAGCGAATGGCTTCGGGATAGGCATACTTCTCATGCTCCATCACAAACTTGAGGGAATCTCCGCCTGCCCCACAGCCGAAACACTTATAGATCCCTTTCGATACCGACACATGGAAGGAAGGCGTTTTCTCATTGTGGAATGGACAGTTCCCGATTAGGGATGTCCCTCTCTTTTTGAGATCGACAAAATCACCAACCACCTCCTCAATCCGAGCTGCATCGATGACTTTCTCTATGGTTTCCTTCTTGATCATGATTAACAAAGATAATAATATTAGATTTAGAGAATTAACAAAAGAATAAAGAGTTGGCAGAGGTAAACTCAAATAAAAAGAGAGAAAAAACTCTAGTCCTTTCTCTCTTGGCAATATGTATTAGGCTCCTTATTTCAGGACCTCATGTTTATCCAACTGCTCGAAAACCGAGTTCTTAGAAATATATTCCGGTACAATTTCCTTGATCAATTCCACAAGGACCATTGGATTATGGTTAGCTCCCTGGGCAGCTACCTGAGAACAAAGATGTTCGATCCTTTTCTTATTCATATCCAATTCCTCGGTCCTTACCCTTGCGATCATGATTTTTTCATGGTGAGTCTTGGTTGTATTTTCATTATCAGCCAATAGCTCCTCATAAATCTTCTCACCAGGTCTTAATCCGGTCACTTCGATTCCAATATCATCGGGGTAATTATAACCCTTCAAGCGTATCATACGAATCGCAAGATCCATGATCTTCACTGGCTTACCCATATCAAAGACGTAAATCTCACCACCTTGTCCCATTACTGCTGCCTCTTGAACCAATTGACAGGCTTCAGGAATCGTCATGAAATAACGGGTGATATCTTGATGGGTAACTGTTAATGGTCCGCCACGTTTCAGTTGTTTTTCAAACAATGGAATAACCGAACCATTAGAACCAAGCACATTCCCGAAACGGGTGACGATAAAGTTGGTCCTACTGTTTTTGTTCAATGCAGAAACATAGATTTCTGCCGCTCTTTTCGTAGCTCCCATCACATTCGTAGGGTTTACAGCCTTGTCGGTTGAAACCATGACAAACTTCTCGACGCCATACTTATCGGCCATGTCTGCTAAGTTCTTAGAACCCCATACATTCGTTAAGATTGACTCATATGGGTTTTGCTCCATCAATGGAACATGTTTATAGGCTGCCGCATGAAAGACAATATGCGGCCTGTAATGTTCGAAGACAGAATCCATAAATTGTCTATCCCGTACATTGCCCACCATAAAAATGGTATCCTTAAGGCAATTTGCCTTAAGCTCCTGTTGAATGTCGTACAATGCAGACTCAGCCTGATCTACCACAATCAATTTATCAAAATCAGTAAAACTGATCTGTCTAACCAATTCAGAACCAATCGAACCAGCACCTCCCGTTACTAAGATGACCTTATCACGCATCATTTCATGGATAACAGGATTCTCTAGTTTAATGGCCTCACGACCTAATAGATCGTCAATCTTCAAGGTTCTCAACTGCCTGGTCGCGACTTTACCGCTCATCAACTTCGCGGAAGTCGGCATAATCTTTAGCTTGACTGGCAATGGCTCTATTTGAGAAGAAATCTTCGATAAGCGATCCTTATTATTGTCATCAAGTGCAATAATGATACTATCAATTTTAAGCTTCTCAACAAATTCCTTGGTCAACCGGTCCATATTGATAATCTTATAGCCATTGATAAGCTTGCCAATCCTATTCGGATTATCATCAGCAAAAGCCACGACCTTAACTTTTTTCCGGGTATCATTTCTCAGAAGGTTCAGGGTAGTGGTTCCCATATTCCCCGCTCCAAAAATCAAAACATTTTCAACTTCACGACCTCCGAAAAAGAAGTTTTCATAGATAGTTCTGTAAAACACCCTGGCAGCCACCAAACAAACCGTTGTAAAGAAAGCATGGGTAAATAGTACGGCATAGGAAGGCCTAAAGAACTGGCTGATGACAGTCGTTTGATCAAAGTTCATGCGAACAATGGTGGATATTACCATCAATATAGCCCAGGCTGCAAAAACTGCCTTGAAAATACCCCAAGCATCACGGAAACCAGTCTGCCGAACGATGCCTCTGTAGGTTTTAAAATACAGGAATGAGATGTAATAAACTACTGCCACAAAAATGGATTTCTTAACCATCATCTCTACAGCAAACCGCCCTTTAAAGCTATTGATCACAAAATTCGACAGGTAATAGCAAAAAATCACTATTAGCATATCTATAAGCAAGATAACCCATCTTGGGCTGTCTTTTTTGAAGTATCTCCTCAGGCCAACTATATCCATTAACTATTAATATTATATTCTAAAATATAAATCCAAACCAAAAAGGGACAGGTCCGGGTTCGTGCGTCAAGCAAATATTAACAAAGTTGGTGCCATAATGTTACTATAAATTACCGACTGTTTCGAAAAAGGTTGGTATTGGTAAATTACAGTTATTCTTTTTTGCTTGAGTTTATAATTTATACCTCAAAAGTAAGAATTAATGAAATGAATATCAATTGATAAAACTAAATTAATGCATTCAAAGGTTTGGGTATTGGGAACTAAATAGGTTAGAAAATACTATAAAATAAAAAAGGAGCATTTTAAAATGCTCCTTATAAATATTGCTTTATTTTTTCTTAAACAGTTTTTTGAATTGCTTTTTCATTTTTGCGCGCAGTGAAACCGAGCTGGCATCCACATAGCCATAACCGTAGCCATAACCATAGCCATAGCCATATCCTCTAGCAAAATCAACGTCATTCAATACAACTGCCATATTGCGAAGCTTTCCTTGTTCGTATAGTTCTTTAGGAACATTCAACAAGCGCTTGTCTAAGTAATTCGCTCGAGTTACATACATGGTCAAGTCAGCGAACTCAGAAATCAATAGGGTATCTGTTACTAAACTTACTGGAGCTGTATCCACAATAACATAATCATAATGCTCACGTCCATAGTCAATTACCTCCTTGATATGGCCATTCATTAATAGCTCAGCTGGATTTGGAGCAATATAACCTGAATAAATAATATCAAAGTCATAAGGCGCTGGCTTACGGATAATGATATTTTCAACTGGCATATCAGGATTAATTAAATATTGAGTAATACCAATATTTGTATGTTGCAAATGAGCCAAGCCCAAATAATCAAGTACTTTAGGCGATCGAATATCTGCACCAATTAATAAAACCCTTTTACCAGACATCGCCAAGATCCTAGATAGATTCGTTGAGACGAAAGATTTACCTTCTCCAGATGTTGTAGAGGTAACAAAGATCACTGCAGAATCTTTTTTAGCACCAAGCATAAAGGAAATATTGGTCCTTAAAATACGGAATGCCTCTGCTAACGATGAACGGTCATTATCTTTAACCACTGGATCATCAGAACTTGGAATTTCACCTAAAATTGGAGCATTGAATTTCTCTTCTATGTCCTTGCGTGAATGAACTTTATTGTCCATTAAGAATTTAAGATAAAGAATTCCAAAAGGGATTAAAAAACCAGCAATTAACGCCCCAAGCAAAACCAATACTTTTTTTGGGGAAACTGGAATCTTTGATCCATATGCTTCATCAATAACTTTAAGAATTGCCGGAGTTGCAGCTGCCTGAATCTCAGTCTCTTCCCTTTTTTGCAATAGAAACAAATACAAAGATTCAACAATTTGTTGTTCTCTTGAAATATCTTTAAAACCTCTTTCTTGATTTGGCAATTGATTTAATTTGCCTTCAAATTTATTTTTTTGAGATTGCAGAGAGTTAACATTACTCTGGAGCCCTTGCTGATAATTTCTTACTGAAACTCTTAAATTGTTATTAAGATCTTCAATATTTTTATTCAAATTTTGAACAACTGGGTTATTAGGTGTCGCTGACTTTAGTAATTCATCCCTTTCCAAAACTAAATCATTATAACTCTTAACAGTGGCTTGGATAGATTGATCCTCTAATCCAATATTTGACGGCAATAAATTGCCCGTATTTGAGTTTACAGCTGACCCCATCATTTCCGCTAGACGAAGTTGCGTTTGGTATTCAACAAGTTTCCGATCGTTTTCAGATGCATTTTGCATATACAACTGCACCTCCGAACTCATATCGATTAAATTATTTCTGTCCTTATAATCTGCGACTTTCGAATCTGCACTTGCTAAATTTTTTGAAATTAAATCTAATCTTGTATCGATAAATTGTGTAGTCGCCTTACTAACTTTTGTTTTATCATCTGTAACATCCTTATTATATTGATCTATCAAGGAGTTAATCAACTTTTCTCCTTTTGAGATATTTCCAGAATTAATTGAAAAATTGACAACATAAGATTGCTTTTCCTTATTAGGAGTAATCGCTATTGCTTTTAATAAGCCATCCACAAATTGATCTACGGGAATATATGAAATAACAATCTCAGAAGAAATTGACTTTTTCCCTTGAGGTAAAAGCATAATTGGTCCAATTGGACTATTAACTTTTTGCCCGACTGAATATTCTCTCGTGCCAAAATGCTCATCTTCGATAAAAATTTTATCACCTTTTCTTTGAACAGTCATAGAATATTCATTAGAATCCAATCTTGGGTTCTTTGATTCTAATATCACTAATCTAAGCGGTGATTCGGACTCTAAAAGTTCAGAGGTTTTTACATTGCCTTTTGCAAAATAGGTAACATTCAATCTATCATTCTCAACAACCTTTCTGAAAATTCTTCTAGATTTCATTACATCAATCTGATCTAAAACAAATGCAGAAGCTGGACTCCCACTAGCAAAATTAGTAAGTTCAGTTAATCCAGATAATTCACCAGAAGCTTTATTCTCGTCTTGAAGAAGTATTTTTGCAGTAATATTATAAATCTTATCAGCATACCTAAAATATACAAAAGCTCCTATTAAAAACACTAAAATTGAAACAAGAAACCACTTCCAATAATAAGCATATTGCTCAAATAATTGTTTAAGATTAATTTCTTGTTCCTTTGTGGTTTGGGAACGTGGATTTTGCAAATTACTCATGTATGAATATTTGTTAAATTAACGAACTACAACTGCAACAATTGTAATAATTAAACTTGCTATTGACACAAAAATTGAGGTGTTTTGAGTATATTTTGAAGATTGAATTTTCGCACCGTTAGGTTCAACATACACAACATCATTTTGCGCCAAATAATAAACTGGTGAATTTAGAGCCTCTCTTTTTGTTAAATCAACCCTGTATTCTGATTTTTGACCATTCTGTTCTCTTATTACTAAAACATTCTTTCTAACCCCATTGATTGTTAAATCACCAGCCATTCCTAATGCTTCTAGAATTGTAATCCGATCATTTTTTATAGGATAGGAACCTGGAGATTTCACTTCACCTAACACTGTAACTTTGAAATTTCTTATATCAACACTTACACCAGGATTAATGATAAATCGCTCAACTTCTTTCCTTATATATTCTATTGCTTCTGTCCTAGTCCTTCCAGCAAGTTTAATTTTACCTAATTTAGGAAAATCAATTTCACCATTCACATCAACTGCATAAGTTGGAGTAAATGGATTAGTATCTTGAGTTGTTCCTGAGTTATTATATGGTGAAACTTGATTAAAAGGAATAGTTGCCCTCACATCATCTGAAGTTATAGAAATTGCCAAAATATCCCCTGGCTGTAATTTAGGTGCATTTAATTCATAAGAAGTATTTAATGCAGTAGAATCTGATTGAAAATAAATCAAATCTTTTTTAGATGCACAGGAGCTGAGCAAGCTAAGCATAATCACTAAACTTAAAAGTATTCTCATATTTTTAAAATTTCTATAAATAGGCAAAAATTGAACCACAATCAACTTTCAAACCACAAATGTAGGATTTTACATTCAATAACATTAAATTATTTTTATATACTATAAAACCTACAATTGCTAGTGTATTTTACTTTTTAAAAATTCGTAAAATATTTTCTTTAATATATTCACGTTCAGAGTCCTGTAAATTTGAACCTGATGGTAAACATAGCCCATTATTAAACAATTTTTCACTTACTTTTCCTCCATAATAAGGCGATTTTGAAAAAACAGGTTGTAAGTGCATAGGTTTCCACAAAGGGCGAGATTCTACATTAAATTCTAACAGACCTAACCTCAAATCTTCTCTTGTAATCCCAGCAACACCTGCATCAATTAAAATAGCCGACAACCAATGATTTGAAAAATAATCTGAATTGGTTTCTACAAAAACCTCAACGCCATCAATATTATTAAATATTTCTACATAGAATGCTGACATCGCCCTTCTTGCATCAATCCTTTTTCGCAAAACTTCCATTTGTCCTCGGCCAATACCTGCACAGATATTTGACATCCTATAGTTATATCCAATGTGCGAATGCTGATAATGTGGCGCATTATCCCTTGCCTGCGTTGCTAAAAATACTGCTTTATTTTTATCTTCATCAGAATGACAAACTAATGCCCCTCCTCCCGATGTGGTAATAATCTTATTTCCATTAAAACTCAACACACCAAAACGACCAAATGAACCACAAGCTTTACCTTTATATGTTGAGCCTAAAGCTTCAGCAGCATCTTCTATAACAGGAATATCATATTTGTTGGCAACTGCCATAACTTCATCAACTTTAAATGGCATCCCATATAAATGTACAGCTACAATAGCCTTAGGTTTCTTACCTTTAGAGATTCGATCAACAATCGCTTCCTCAAGTGCCTTTGGACAAATATTCCAAGTGTCTGGTTCAGAATCCACAAATACAGGTATGGCTCCTTGATAGGCGATTGGATTCGCTGAAGCCGAAAAAGTCATAGATTGACATATAACTTCGTCACCATAACCAACTCCACATTCGATTAATGCTAAATGAAGAGCAGCTGTACCAGCAGATAGTGCAGCAACACGAACATCAGCATCTAAAAATTGCTCTAAGCTTTTCTCAAATTCATTCACGTTTGGACCTAAAGGCGCCACCCAATTTTCATCAAAAGCTTGATGAATATACTTTAACTCATTTCCACCCATATGAGGCGAAGAAAGCCATATTTTATCAACCATAATCTTATTAACTATAAAAAATATATCATTAATTTTTTCTTATTTCTCTTCCCGGATTACCAATAATAGTCATCCCATCTTGGACATCTCTAATTATTACGGCTCCTGCTCCAATTATACAATTCCGCCCAATTTTAATTCCTTGTATTATTGAAGCTCCAATTCCTACATGTGTACATTCTCCGATTTCAACATTCCCAGCTAATGCAACATTAGGAGAAATATGTACAAAATCTGAAATTTTACAATCATGATCAATTGAGCAATTAGTATTTAAAATACAAAAATTTCCTACACTCGTACCAGCGTTAACAGAGACTCCAGACATAACTACTGTCCCTGTGCCAATTTCAGAATATTTTGATATAGAGCTTTTAGGATGAATCAGAGCTTGTAAATCAAAGAAATTTGAGGAGGCTATTTTTTTTCTAATAAAATTATCCCCTATAGCAATTACTGATTCCTTTGGAAGAACATTAAGGTTATGACTTATTTTTTTTCCAAGAATTTCTTTTTTCAGAACATCTTGATCATAAACCTCACCTACAACTCCCCCATTTTCCTCAATAATATCAATTATTACTTTAGCATGTCCACTAGCACCAATTATTGAAATTTTATTCATAGTCATTTCCTTTAAACATCTCGACAGTTGCTTGTCCATCGGCAGAAATGCCTTCTCTAACAAAAACTTTCTTTATTGTCAGAAAAAAAATTTTTACATCTAGCGCAAATGATAAATTATCTATATACCACACATCAAAATTAAACTTCTGTTTCCAAGATAATGCATTTCTTCCGTTCACTTGAGCCCACCCAGTAATACCAGGACGTACTTCATGTCTACGTTTCTGAAAATCATCATAAAGCTCAAGATATTGAATTAATAATGGTCGAGGACCAATCAAGGACATGTCTCCTTTAATAACATTAATTAATTGGGGTATTTCATCTATTGACGTTTTCCTGACGAAGGATCCTATAGAAGTTAGGCGAAGTGCATCAGGTAGAAGATTCCCTTCTTCATCTTTGCGATCAGTCATTGTCTTAAACTTGATGATTTTGAATATTTTACCATTCAATCCAGGCCTAGATTGCAAAAAAAATGGTTTGCCAGAATTTACAAAAAACAAGCAGATTAAAATTGTAATAAATATTGGAAATAGAATAATAAAACCAATAAGAGAAAGAGTAAAATCCAAACTCCGTTTTCCAAAATTCTTATAAATCATTGTTAAAACCATTTATTTTTAATAATTCCTTATATTCTTTTAATAAACAATCCCAAACATAATTTTGCTCATATCTTTCTGAAACTAACTTTCTAGCATTTAAAGTTAAATATTGACATAGAACTTTATCCTCCATAATTAATTTCATACTTTTCAATACTTCACCTTTATCCTTTACAGGAATTATTATCCCATTTTCGCGATGTTTAATAATTTCATTATTTCCATTAATATCTGTAACAATACTAGGTAAACCCATTGCACCTGCTTGAATCACTACGTTAGGAAACCCTTCTCTATAACTTGGGAAAACCAATACATTTGAAATTGCATAATATGGTCTAACATCATTTTGAAAACCTAGCTTAATAATATTGGGATTATTATCAATGACTATTTTTGTTTCCGCATGAAGGGGGTCTAGTTTCTCTTCTTCCTTGCCAACTAATAACAGTTTTGTTTTAAACAAATTCAATTCAGAAAATGCCTGAACTAATTCATTCACGCCTTTATCACTAACAAGTCGTCCAACAAAGACAAACACGAAATCATCGTCATCTATCAACAAACTTTTTCTCAAATTAGCATTATCTAGATTTGAAAACAAAGAGGGATTGAAAAAATCTAAATTTATACCATTAACATTCCCATTTCCTAAAACCCTTAGTGGTTTTAATGTTATTAAGTATTTCACTAAATCCTCTTTTACACCATTTCCTTCTGGATAGACATTAGTCGCGGCCCAACAAAGTAGTTTATCCATATAAATCAAAATCAATTTTAATATCCCTTTTTTTGAAGGAAAAACTAATCCAGTAAAGGTATGAACACGAATGGGGACACCTGCCATTTTAGCAGCTAACATAGATAACAACCCCGCTTTGGGTGTAATGGAATGAACTATAATTGGTTTTTCTTTTCTAAATCTATAATATAATTGAATTAACGAAATAACATCCTTAAAAATATTAATACCTCTTGACATTTCAACTGGAACCACTTTTACCTCTTCACGTAAAGAGGTTTTTGCTAAAAGTTCACCATCAGAAGATATTGCAACAACATCAAAATAGGAAGAAAGATATTTTAATTGACCTTTTAATAGTAAATATAAAGATTCAGGAACTGTAGATGTTCGAATTATCTTAATCATCGCTAATTGTATTTCACTAAAGCAGAATTCAATTTATTTATTTTATTGAAATTCAAATTACTATTTGATTTTTTTAAATTAATAGTTTTAACCCCATTATAATTTTCATTTGAAACATTTACAGATGAATTATAATTAACTACAATATGTTTTGTAGAATTTTTTACGGTAAAAACATTATTATTGAATTTTACACCATTTGAATAAATATTCATGATAGAGTTAGAATTAAAATCATAATTGCCATCGACAATAAATTGATTGTTTTCAATTATACTTCCAGATCTTTGTCCATTGGGGGCATAAAAATTCATTAATGACCGACCTGATCCATCATCAATACCTCTTGTCCTTTTTAGGGCCAAACCTTTTTTTAATCCATTATTTGAAATAATATTATTTTTTACAACTACTGGCTTATTCCCATTCTTATTTACATTATAAAAAACCAGTCCTAAATCACTTCCTCCGATATTGTTACCTTCAATTAAGTGACCACCAAAATCTCCCTCAAAATGTATCCCTCTATCATATCCAAAAATCCTATTATTTAATAAACTAATATTTGAACAATAATATTCCACTACAATACCACTTCTACCAAATTGCTTAGTTTTAGAAAAATCATTTAAAACTTTATTCCCCTTTATTGTTCCTTTTGAAGCATTAGCAATATAAATTCCATCGCCGTAACTATCAGTCTTCGGATCATAACCCCAACAATTCAGAATTTCATTATTACTTATATTAACTGATTGAAAGCGTGAAGAAAGTTCTGAACCAACGCTCTTCGTCGTAAAAATTGAAATTCCCTCCCCATATATACCTTCAACCTTAATATTTGTAATTGTAACTGATTTCAAATCAGAAACCATTACCCCATAATAGAATTTCGGTTTATTGATAAATCTATTCGAGCTTGAATAAATCGGAAATTCACCAGCCAAGGTTAAATCAGACATTTTAAATTCCCCCATAGAGGGCAAGCTGTAAAAGCCTCTAATTGTTATTACGGAACCTTGATTAATGTTTTTTATCTTCGTCAAAGATTTAGATTCTCCGGTAATTATTAAACTTCCACTTGAAAGAAAAACATCGATTGGTTTTGATATTAAATAATTTCCAGCAGGAAATACAACTTCATTTATTCCATCAGATTTTACTTGCTTAAAACAATTTAAAATGGCCTGTGTATCGTCCACTTTTCCATTACCTACTGCACCAAAATCTTTAACATTCAAAGTTTTCCCTATACAACTTTGAAAAGTAATCAATAATAAAACAACTGAAATAGTAATTTTCATGATATTCATTATACCAGAGATTTATATATTTTTATTAATTCCAAAACTTTAGTATTAATATCATAAAGCTTTGATTTGTCAATTCCCATTAAGCTTACATTATTGTACAAATTTCTATCCTCTAATGATAAAATTTTATCAACCAGTCCATTAATGTCTTTGTATTCAAATAATAACCCCCCTTTATTTAATACATTTGATAACCCAGGAACATTCGTTCCGATTGTTGGAATACCTAATGCCATTGATTCCACTGCTGATATCCCAAACCCCTCATGCCTTGAACTTAAGATTGCAATATCTAAACTCTTTAAAATTGAGCCAACATCAGTTCTTATTCCTAAAAATTTAACACGATCAGTTAAACCTAATTCAATCACTAAATTCTCAATCAAAAGTTTGTTTTTACCGTCTCCAATTAATAAAAGCTTATAATAATCAGGTAAATGATACAAAGCCTCAATAACTGTATTATGATCTTTTTCATCTCGAAAACCGGCAACCATTCCTAATAACTTATCAGAATTATTAAACCCATATGACTGTTTATTTAATTCCATTGATTTAGATAATTCATCAATGTTAATGCCATTATTAATTATAAAAAGTTTTTTCTCGGGAATATTATAATTATGTATCAACATATTGCGAACCTCATTCGTGATACAAATTATTGCGGAATATTGTTTGTAGATAAATTTATCAATTTTAGATAAAATTGGATTATTTATCCTTCTATTATAGGTACTATGCTCAGTAAACACCAATTTCGCTTTTGACCTAGAGAACAGTTTTGCAAAAACAACCCAATATTGTGACGGAAATAAATGAACATGAATTATATCAAAGTTTCTAATAATCTTTATTAAGTCAAAAATAACCAAAGGATTATATAAATTATGGTAATTTAAGCAATGAATCTTGGCATTTGACTCCTTTAGTTTTTCGTGAAAAGGATAATTAAACCCATTTAATAAAATAACCTCTGCCTTAATATCTTCATGATTATTCAGCAAGGGGATTGTATCTATTAATAATTTTTCAGCCCCCCCTGTTGCGAGGCTATTAATTACATGTAAAACCTTCATTAAATTTTATAAAAGTTGTTTCCAAAATTCATTTAAATCTGCATTTAAAAAGCTTTCAGCTCCACCATTGAAAAAGATATATGTATTAATGCAAGTCAATAATATTAATAGAATAAATTCCTTTTCCTTCATGTTTTTGAAAAGACTCAAATAGATAAATGGAATAAAAGTACCAATAATTCTACCCGCAACAGGAGATAAAAAGTAAGAAGTCAAATACAAAATAAGACCAACAATAGAAATTATATAGGGATTTAAATTTTGTGTATTACCTTTCCAAGAATGTTTTTGAATGTATAATACAATGAAAACAATTGCCCAAATAACAAACATTAAGCCCGATGATGTATTATCAAAACTGTCATAAGCTTGTTTACTTCCTAAAATATTTGCTATTAATAACATCGAACCATTTATTATTATTCCAATAACAAATAAGAGAATAATTCTCTTTCTAAAATTTTGGATTTTTAAATAGGATTCTAAAATATAATTAATTCCTAGGAAGGCAAAAATTAAATAAAATGAATTATGGATTAACCCTAAACCAATAAAAAACAATAATTGAAATTTAATTTTTGGAATTCTTGGCAAAACTAGAAATATTAAAGCAAGTCCAAGACCTTGCCTTAGCGCAATAACCTGTAAGGCAAAAAACTGGGTATTAAAAAACAATATTATTAAGAATAAAATGCCAAAGAACAAATTGTTAAAATTTGTCAAACAAAAATAACTAGCTGAAAAACAAATAAAAAAGACTATCGCTTTGACAGAAAATTCTGGGTCATTGAAGATACTTAATGCCTTATTTACCAAGAAAAAAAGAGGTTCATTAAATAAGAGCATTTTCACATCAGTCATTTGGCTCAAATAATAATCAAAGTCAGTCCCATAAATTATTATATAGTTTTCTCTATCCTTAAAAAGATAATGCGGCATAGAAGATAACAAGTATGCATACAAAACACTTATTAACATCGCCATAAAAATGGTCCCAATATTTCTATTTAAAAAAACATTCATTTATATACTTTCTAAGAAATGTTCCCATTTTTTAATTGTTGGCTGTACAGCAAAGTCTTGAGATCTGATTTTAGACTCATCACTCATTCGCCCCCTTAAGTCCATATTTAAAATCATGATATTCAACGACTTGCAAAAGTTTTCATTATCATCCATCGGAATTAAGAATCCATTTTTATTATTTAATACCTCTGAAGGCCCTGTTAAACAATCAAAAGATATAATAGGCAATCCATAAGATTGGGCCTCGATTAGAGTCATTGGTAGCCCTTCAAACCTAGAGGTCATTACTAAAAAACTAGCCTCTGAATAATACAATCCTATATTTGAAGTTGGGCCAACTAATTCCACATTTTTTAATTCGTATTTTTTGATTAACCTTTCCAGTAATTCCTGATCCTCTCCTTGACCAATAATTTGTAATTTCCAACCACTTGGAATACGATATTCCTTTACAAATTGATTCCAAATCTCAATTAACTTATCGAAACCTTTCTGAAAAGTATACCTTCCAATTGCTATTATTGATTTGCTCTCCTTATTATATGGTGAAGGTGTTATTTCGAAAGGGGAAGGATTATTAATACTGGTAATTCCTCCTTTTATATTCAAGTTTTTACTCCACAATTCTTTATCTCTTTGAGTTAAGACAACAATACCGTCTGCAAATTTTGCGGCTAGTTTTCTTGCATAATCCCTTGACCGCAACCCTAAATTGACTGTAAAGTTAAAATGCTCCCACAGAATCAACTGTAGGTCTTTTCCAAAAATGAATTTAAGATAAAAGGTAAATAAAAAGGAAATGGCTTCAACCGAAATCAAATATTGAATTTTATTGAATTTTACAACATTTATCAATCTTTGCCCCAGTTTTAGAAATTGTTTTTTATAATTGTTGATATTTAGACAAACTACATCAATTGACGGATGAAGATTATATTTAACATCTTCTCGAATGCCAATCGTTGAAATGATAATAACTTTATAATTACCCGTTTCCGCTAATCCATTGGCCACTGAGAACATAGCTCGTTCCGTACCTGCAAGATTAGTAATATTACCACCATAAAACGCAACTACCTTCATCTCTTGATTTTTTCAAATAATTTTGAAACTTCATGATCATCATATGAAGAAAAAATTTTCTCCACAACTTCTTCATTATGTGGGGATTTATTGTTTGAAAGCTTGTTATTAATAAAGTCTTCCGAAGTAATATATTGGTAGCCATAACTATTGAAATCCCCAATTTCAACCAACTTTACAATTGGAGTTAGGCCAAAAAACAAATATTCGATAAGTTTGGTTGGATTTGCTACTCTATTTACAACTATATCATCTCTCAATACAAAGCCATAATGGCTAATTGAATAATAATATTTTAATTCAGATGAATGCACAGAATCAAGGATAATTCGCTTATCTTTTAAATCCATTGATTGAATTTTCTTATTCATCGCATCACGATCACTAACTAAAAAAATATAGACAATATTTTCATCATTAACTTTAGCTTTAATGTTTGTAAGCATTTCATCTATATTTTGCCAAATATGTAAGCCCCCGCTATAAATAACAACAGTATCATCTTCTTTAATTCCTAATTTAGTTTTCAAATTAGATAATTCATTCAAAGGTATCTGTTTATTCTTATTGTCAATATGATCTGGAATAATTCCGTAAATAATATTATTAAAATTAAATCCAGGGTATTTATTTGAAAAATGCACAGCCATTGCATCAGTAACATAAATAGCTGTATCAATTTTATTAAAACATTCTTTTTCTATGGAGTCAAATTTTTCGGCTCTACTAATGTTACCGGTCATTTTTATTTCTTCAGGGACTGTGCCATGAACATCTAAAATGATTGGTGCTTTAATGAATTTAAAAAAATATTTCAACCATAATAAATTAAATATAGTATGAGCATAAATTAATTTTACATTCAATGCATATTTTAATAAAATTGGCCAATGTAGAATCAAATTAATCTTATACGCAACGATTGATTCATCATATTGAATGCGGCTTTTTTTAAAAAAAGATTTTAAGGAAGTTTGTATATATACACGATCATAGTTTTCCATGAATCGGTCCATTTTGCTTACCCGTTGAATAAAGCCATCATTAGAATTTTGCTCGTTAGGAAAAGGCGCTAAAACCAGAACCTTAGGCTTGAATTCTTTATTTTCCATTGATTAAATGCTTAAATTGAATTAACATATCGTCTGCAAGTGAACGAAGAACGCTGATAGAAGCTGAATAATCAATTGAATAATCAAGTTTATTCAATTGATCATATAAGTTTTCTTTATTAAATGGTTTTCCCCATAATAACAGCTCTTTAACTTGTTCAGTCAGAATTCTTAATTTAGGTTCTATTTCGATACATATTACTGGTTTGTTTAATAAGACTCCAATAATTGCTCCATGATATCGAGCACTGATAAATCCGTCATAATTATTAAGTATAGCCAAAAACTCATCAATGCTATGTTTTTCAGGATTCCATATTTGGATTTTCTCATCTTTCAGCTCATCCATCCAATACTTATCTTTTAAGGGTGCAAACACAATGAACTCAAGATCTAAATCTGTGGAATTCTCATAATATATTTCTTTTAACTTATTAATATAATTAGCACCAGAAGACTCCCATTTCCAATCCCTGACTATTATCCCGATCTTTTTCTTCTGCCTATTCGTTTTTGAATATTCAGGAACTTTGAAGTAGGAAGAAAAAACAACATCTGCACCTAAAGTCGCTTTAACATCCCATTTCTTGCAATAAGAGAGAGAAACATTATCTCTTACTCCCACGAATTTCGCTTCAGATACCTTTTGCTTGGCGAGTTGCTGAGAACTATCTTCTGAGAAAAAAGGACCAATTCCAAATCCTAGGAATGCTTTTGGAATATTATGCTTTATGGGTTTTTCATTAAGCTTTTCAATTAACCTTTTGGGATTTTTTAAGAGAGAGATAAACCTACTTTTTAAGGTAATCGGTTTTTGTTCTGAAAAGGAAAAAAATTGTGTTCCCCCTCCATAAACCAATAAATCAGCATCAAAATTCGGGTTCAAATAAGTTCCCTTTTTTAACAATTCTGAAACATATGGTTGAAACTCACCTTCAAAGTTCAATTCGTCCTCTGGAAATTCTTTAATGAAATAATCCTCAAAAACCCGCATTAACAAATCATCACCAAAGTTTGTTTCCCCATATGCTCCTTTTATTCCAATTTTCATATTAAAAGTTTTATTTTATGATCAGATTTTCCTTCTTATACTTCATATAAATCTGATTATTATTTTTAAGTTTAAAATAGTGTTCAGAATCTCTTTGTTTAATTATCTTACACGGATTCCCAACAATTATTGATAAAGGCGGTATTTTACCAGAAACCACTGTTCCAGCTCCAACTATACACCCTTCTCCTATTTCAGCACCAGGAACAACAATTACATTTCCTCCAATCCAGACATTTTCATTTATTATTACTTTCCTAAACTCAAATAATTCATCATAAGGTAAATACTTGGAATCTTTATAATTATGATTGGCAGAATGTATTATTAAGTTGGGTCCAATAATAACTCCATCTTTGATTATTATTCCACCCAATCCATTAACTTCTGCATTTGGGCCAATATAAATATTACTTCCTAATTGAATATTTTCAGGAAATAAAAATCTACATCCAATTGAAATGTCATTATTGATACCAAAAGATTTTAAATGTTTTAGATTCCTGTTTAAAACAACTTTTTGGATTTTATTATATATTAAACTAAACATATTTTCTTCTCAATTATCGTTTTATAAATTTTTTCATTGTAAAAATTAAGGTATTTTGCATTTCCCTTTCTAGTCCTACAAAAAACAATCCAAAGAAGTATAGCAATAGGAATAGAAAATACCATATAATAAATAATGAAAAATTATTCACATCAAATAAAGAGGCTAAAATATATAATATAAGAAACACTAAAATTATCCCTGAAATAATTGGCAAAATAACTTCAAATAAGAATTTTTTAAGCTCAAAATTGTAATATCTTTTAATAAAGAATACTCGAAAAATTAATGATAATAAACTAAATGAAATCATTAATAAAAACACAATGTCAGCAGAATAACCTATAGATAACAACCAATAAGATAAAACAGGAATAATCATATTAAAGCCGCCGATAATAATATGGTAATTTCTCATCAATCCTACTGCTAAGACACCTGTCATTAATGGCCCTGAAATACAATCAATCAAAACAGAAATCATACTCAACTTTAAAAATGTCACCGTAAATTGAGGTATATTTGGACCTAACCACATGCTAAGAAGCAAATTTGTGTGAACCATAAGAGGCACAACGATAATAAGCATGACAAAAAAGGATAATTTTGAACCCCAAAATATTAGTTTCAAAGATTTTTGTTTATTATCATTGGCATAACTTTGAATGATTTGTGGATTAATTGCTGCCTGAAAACTATTTACAAATTGAAGAACTGCAGAATTAACCTGCATAACTAATCCATATGCTGCATTAACTACGGTGCCAAAAAATAAGTTTAAAATCATATTTACACCTTGGTTTTTCGCAACTAAGGATATTGCTCCAAAAATATTCCATCCTGAAAACGTCAAAATTTCAAAAAACTTACTCTTATTGTAGATTATTTTAATTTTTGATTCTAAAAAATTACTTTCAGAATAAATTTGATAAGAAATCCGTACAATTATTGAGGCGATAAGAATAAATAATGAGTAAATAATTAATTTGTCAAAATCAATAAACAAAATTGAAAATGCTATTACTAACTTTAAGATAACTTCTATAATGGAAAAATATGCAAATATATTCATCCTTTCTTTGGCCAATATTAAAGCATTATATGGAACTTGAGTAATATTAACAAATAAAGTGAAAAGTGAAAATTGATAAACAAAATTTACCGCAAGAATCCTTTCCTTAGGGAAAACCAATATATTATTTATATACCATAAACCTACTGTTTCCCCAATTAATAAGACTATTGCACCAATAAATAAATGGATTATTATTGCAGTATTGAAGGTTAACTTTAATTTCTCCTCATCTCCATTTCCTATATCGAATGAAAGAAATCTCTGTGTTCCTGCAGCCATAGCCCCATTAATAAATCCAACCATAGCTACAATTCCACCAACGATATTATAAATACCAAAATCAGAAATTCCTAAAGCCTGAATAATTACTCTGGACGTATATAAGGTGATTCCCATTATAAAAAACATCCTTATATATAAGAATGCAGCGTTTTTAGCTATTTTTTTTGAAGATTCTTCCATTCAATAATTTAATACACCATGCCTCTTTTTAACATTGATTCTTTAAGTTTTATATAATCAATTTTTTGAACTGGCTTTTTCTCTAATATTGAATTAATAGCAATAATAGTAGAAACCTGTCCCAATGTCATATAGATTGGTTCCATTCGAATTGAACCATATGCAATATGAGAAGCTGAAAGACAAACCGGAACAATCAAATTTTTACATTCATTTTCTTTAGGGATTAAAGATCGAAAATCTATTTTGTATGGATTTGGGACTCTAGCCATTATCTGACCTTCATTTTTTATATGGCCAAATTCATTAGTAAATCGTTGTACTATGTGAGAATCCATTGGATAATCAGCTAAGCCTATCGAATATGGTGCATCTACTGAATTATTACAATTATGTTCCGTCATAATATAACTACCAACCATCCTTCTCGCTTCCCTAATATATAATTGCAATGGCCAATTATTGTTCTCACTAAATTCATCCTTTGCCAATCCCCATCTTATACAATGATTTTTAATTTTCCCAGGGACAGCGGGGTGATTTTGCAGAGTCCACATTAATCCTAATTGATAACTTTTATGCTTTCGTCTTATTTCTTCCCTTAAAACATAATCACCTTCAGGATATTGATAATTCGCGCCAACAAAATCAGTTGACACAGGGCCAGAATTATTTGAATCTGTTTTTCTATTCGGTATCAAGCTTAAATCAAAGAAATCTGTACCATTGTGTTTTTCTAAATACTTAAAAAGTAACTCATAATTAGATTCATCATAATCGTGTGGTTTTTCGATTTTCACCATATTATCGGCTACATCTGTTAAACACATCCTATAACAATAAGCTTGAACCTTTGAGTCTCCCCCTCCTCTAGTACCAAATGGTATTGAAGAAAAATTGGAAACGTTAATTTTTACGCCATCCGGAATTTGATTTCGATTGGTATTATCCGCCACATATATGCCATTAAAACTTTCTCCATAAACTGAATTAGCTTCCCGACCTACAATATATGAAACTTTAGCACCAGCCATTAGATCACCTTCATATGATGCATCAATAAAAACTTTGCCTTTCACACGTTTACCAGATTCCATTTCAATCCATTCGATAATTCCATTTCTTTTCCCAACCCCATTTTTTAACTTTATTCGTTCTTTATGTAGAATAGGGAGAGAATGTGTCATAATTAAATCTTTAAAAACCGTTTGGGCTGCTCGAGGTTCAAATCTCACCATTATATCAACTAGACTTGGATCCCATCCATATTTTGGTGAATTTTTAACAAACCAATTACTTTGATTTGAGTAATAATCCTTTATTCTTTTGAAAAATTCTCTTGACAATCCCCCTAAAATTTCTGGGTGCAAAACATCAGTATTTCCAAGGCCATTAGTTAACATTCCCCCCAATGCCCCTTCTGTGTGATTAATAAGGAGCACATTTTTTCCACTTCTAACTCCTTCAATAGCACCCATTATTCCAGCAGGGGTCCCTCCATAAATTACAATATCAAACTGTTTACTTAAATCAATACTACTTTTACCATTTAATTCCCAAAACCCTGTAACCGGCGGGATTTCCTCAACTTTAAACTCCTTTTTACAACTAGTGGCTGTAAAAAATATCACTAGAAATAGAAAATGTAAAAATTGTTTTCTTGGTTTCATTTTTTAACTTTCAATAAAAATTAATAATTAGTTTTTCTGTGCAGCAAAAGTAATTAGAATTTCGATTGAAAGTTATAATTCTATTGATTTAAAATAAATTTAACAATTCTTTCACAGGCCTTTCCATCTCCATATGGATTGTGAAGTCCTGACATTTCCTTATACCTAGTTGTATCTTCGATCAAACTCTGCGCTTCAGAAACGATTTTATTTTTATCGGTACCTACCAAGATAACGGTTCCTGCATCCACGGCTTCCGGTCGTTCAGTTGTATCTCTCATTACCAAAACTGGTTTACCTAAACTAGGTGCCTCTTCTTGAACACCTCCAGAATCAGTAATAATCAAATAAGATTGATTCATTAACCAGACAAAGGCTGGGTATGCCAAAGGATCAATTAATTGAATATTATCAACTCCAGATAGGATCTCATAAACTGGCTTCTTAACATTCGGATTTAAATGAACTGGATAGATTATTTGAACATCAGGATTTGTTAATGCAATTTCCTTTAAAGCCTCACAGATATTAATAAATCCCTGTCCATGATTTTCCCTTCTATGTCCAGTCACTAAAATTAACTTTTTGCTGGTATCAACGATACCTTTCAATTGTTCAATTTCAGCGTTATCTAGGTCTTTCACCCTTTCTGAACTATCAAAAAGAGCATCTATTACTGTATTACCGGTAACTAAAATGTCTTTTTCTTGAATGTTTTCTCGCAGAAGGTTTTCCTTAGAAGCCTCAGTTGGCGCAAAGTGAAAATCACATATACGACCAGCCACCTGTCTATTGATCTCTTCTGGAAAAGGTGATCTTTTATTGTGGGTTCTTAGTCCAGCCTCAACATGACAGACTTGAGCTCCTGAATAAAAAGCTGCTATACTACTTGCCATAGTGGTTGTGGTATCACCATGAACATAAACATAATCAGGTTTGAAATCCTCCAAAACAGGTTTTAATTCTGTAATAATATCTGCAGTCAACGTATATAGATTCTGATTTGGTTTCATTAGATTCAAATCATAGTCAGGTTTGATGTCGAAGAACTCAAGTACTTGATCTAACATTTCACGATGTTGTGCAGTCACACATACCCTAGTATCAAAATCTGTTTGACTTTGAAATGCTTTTACCAAGGGAGCCATTTTGATAGCTTCAGGACGTGTTCCAAACACAATTAGATTCCTTTTCATATATATATTTGCTGTTTTACAATCTACTATCAACTATATCTCGTTTTAAACAAGATTTACTGTCAAATATTATTCCTTTATCATCTATTATATTCCCAAAATTCAAATTTAGAAATTCATTATGCGCAACTGCCAAAATTATAGCAGAGTACCTACTATAACTAACTTCTTCCAAACACTCAATCCCATAAACCCTCTTCACCTCTTCTTTATCCGCCCAAGGATCACAAACATCTACCTTCACCCCATACGAAACCAACTCCTCATAAATGTCCACAACCCTCGTATTCCTAATATCAGGGCAATTCTCCTTGAATGTAATTCCTAAAATCAAAGCCTTGGAGTTCTTTACAGGAATATCCTTTTGGATCATCATCTTCACTACTTTATTTGCAATAAAGGACCCCATATTATCATTAACTCTTCTTCCTGACAAAATAACCTGCGGATGGTACCCAACTGATTGAGCCTTGTAGGTCAAGTAATAGGGATCGACCCCAATACAATGTCCTCCTACCAATCCTGGTTTATATTTCAAGAAATTCCATTTCGTTCCAGCAGCTTCTATCACATCATTGGTATCGATACCAAGCCTATCGAATATCAGCGCCAATTCATTTACAAATGAAATATTTACATCACGTTGAGCATTTTCGATGGCTTTAGAGGCTTCAGCGATTTTGATCGATGGAGCTTTATGAGTACCAGCCAAGATGATGGAACGATACAGATCATCCACACGATTGGCTATTTCAGGGGTAGAGCCTGAAGTAACTTTTTGTATCTGAGGTAAAGTCCTGATTTTATCCCCCGGGTTAATGCGCTCTGGTGAATAACCCACAAAGAAATCCTGATTAAATTTCAATCCTGAGATTTTCTCTAATATTGGAACACATTCTTCTTCGGTACAGCCCGGATATACGGTGGATTCATAAATAACAATATCACCTGATTTCAAAACTGACCCTACCATTTCAGAAGCTTTCCTTAGAAAACTTAGGTCAGGGAGCTTAAAAGAATCAATCGGGGTAGGTACTGTTACTATAAAAGTATTACATTCATTAATATTTTCAACTAATGAAGAAAAATCTAATCCTATCCCAAAATCATTAGAATCTTGGTTTAAAATTCCTAATAAATCACTCTCATTAACCTCCTGGGTCCTATCTTTCCCCTTTTTTAGCTCTTCTATTCTTCCCTTATCAATATCAAACCCAACAACTTTATACTTTTTGGCAAATTCAATAGCAAGAGGAAGTCCTACATAACCAAGACCTATTATTGCAATTTTTACTCGATCAAGAGCGTTTTCAAGATTTGCCTCTTTTTTCATTTTCCTCGCTGAGTTATTCCTTTTCGAGATTATTTACTTTTTCCGTTCTTCTGATTTTCTTTCTCCGCAACAATCTTCCTCAAGCCACTACTCGAAAATCTATGATCTCTACTGTTAAAATAAAGCTCAATCCCTTTCTCCTCACAATATTTCCTTCCCGTAAAGTCTCTATCCTTATATTCATCCCCAACAATCCTCACATCCAGTTTAAAGGACCTCAATATATCCTCTAAATCCTGCTCGGTTGAGTAAGGAACAATCTCATCCACTGAAACACAACCTCTTAATTGAATATAGCGCTCAACAACAGTTTGAGTAGGCGCATTCTTTTCAGGGCGGTCCAATGTTGGATCCATTTGCAAACCACAGATCAGATAATCACATTGACGTTTTGCTTCTGCCAACATCATGATATGTCCGGCATGCAATAGATCAAATGTTGAAAATGTTATACCTACGCGAGGACCAGGATTATAATCCTGATGTTTAACTTCTTTTACCTCTTTAATCTTCTCTTTCATATATGGTTAATGATTTTTTGCTTATTCACCTATAGCATAGTACACAAATCCCAGGCTTTCAATCTGCTTTCTGTTCAAAAGCTTCCTGCCATCAAATACAAAGGCAGGTTTTTTCATTGAATCCTTGATTCTTTTCCAGTCCAAATCCTTGAATTCGTCCCATTCCGTAAGAATAGCAAGACCATGGGCATCTTTAGCAGCTTCATATGGATCTTCCACAACGGACAACAGCTCCTTGTTTTCATCATTTGACCTTGTAGCCAAGTAATCCAAATCCTTATAGATTTGATTTTCTTGCACTTTAGGATCATAGACTACGATTTGGGCTTGTTCATCCAATAGATGGTCTGCAACATATATGGCGGCTGATTCTCTTGTATCATTAGTGTTTTTCTTGAAAGCCCATCCGAGGAAAGCAATTTTCTTGCCATTAACCGTATTATACATCGATCGGATGATCTTTTCTGCAAATCTTGTCTTTTGATGGTCGTTTATCAAGATCACTTGTTCCCAGTAATCAGCGACTTCGTTCAAATTATAGGAACGAGCGATATAAACTAAGTTTAACAGGTCTTTCTGGAAACAAGATCCCCCAAAACCTACAGATGCCTTCAAAAACTTTGAACCAATCCTGGAATCTTGTCCTATGGCATGTGCAACCTCGTCCACATTCGCTCCTGTCACCTCACATAGTTCCGAAATCGAATTGATCGATGAAACTCGTTGCGCTAAAAAGGCATTGGCTACCAATTTGGAAAGTTCAGAAGACCAAAGATTGGTACTGATTATCCTTTCAGAAGGCACCCAAGCTTCATATATAGACTTCAAGGCATTGATAGCTTCCGGATCTTCTCCGCCGATCAAAATCCTATCCGGATTATGCAAATCTGGAATAGCCGTTCCTTCAGCTAAAAACTCAGGGTTCGACAAAACATGGAACTGAACACCTTTACCAGTATGGTCCAATATACTTTTGATGGTAGCAGCAGTTCTAACAGGAATAGTTGATTTTTCAACAATGATTTTAGATGTTGTTGCCACATCCGCTATCTGTCTGGCACATAGCTCTATAAATTTCAAATCGGCAGCTTGTCCCTTTCCTTTCCCGTACGTTTTTGTAGGGGTATTCACGGAAATAAAGATCATATCAGCCTCAGAGATGGCTTTTTCAATTTCAGTCGAGAAAAACAGATTACGGCCTCTGGCTTCAGCCACTACCGCATCCAACCCAGGCTCATAAACTGGAAGATCCTCTAAATTATCTGAATTCCAAGCCTCAATACGCGCTGCATTTAAGTCAACGACTGTAACTTGTACATTTGGATTTTTCTGAGCAATAACCGACATGGTTGGACCCCCAACATATCCTGCTCCTATACATGCAATCTTTTTGATTTCCATTGTTGAATTACCGAGTAATAATTGGCCTACACCAATTTACAGTTTTCAATTTTCTTTCTGATATAAAATTATCTGCTGATTCACTTCTTTTGGCTTTTCAAGATATATTTTGATCTTTTTGCCCAACAGCTTCTCGGTTTTGCCGCTAACCTGCAATAAATATGCCGAATCAATATCCTTTCCAGTTATCAATATTTCAATAACACCCGAATCAACTCCATTTGCATAGTCCCCCAACAAAGCTACCTGCTCCACATCACCTGTCCTTTCCAGGACATGGTCGATCGCTTGGTCAATCCCCAGAAACGTACGCACCAAGTTCTGCAAACTCTGGAAAAGAGGATGCTCTACATTCGCACGATAATAGATTTTATTGTTCTCCTGGGATTTGATCAGGTATCCGGCATCAGAAAGCTGATTGAGCTCCTTTCGGATTGAGTTGGTTGATTCATTAAATTCTTCAGCAATGCCCCTCAAATATCCCTTATTGGTCGAGCTTACGAAAAACTTGATCAGGAGTTTTAATCGGGTCTTTGACGTGATTAACGAATCTAACATATCATAGAAAGTGAGCAACAAAAGTACTCAACGATTTCCGTAATATCAAGAATATAATAATTTAAGGAAAGAATTAACAATTTAATAATAAACTACTCCGCTTCCATTTTCTTTTTCAATCGCTGCTTGGCTTTCTTCACCCCTTCCAAGGTAATACCAAGTAAATCAGCCATGCTCCTATTGTTCAAACCAAGCTTCATCAACGAAATTAAGCGGAAGTCATACTCCGTAAGTTTAGGATAGGCTTCCTTTTCACTAGCCAGATATCCGGGATAGACCCGATCAAAAATATGGTTGAATTTCAACCAGCGTTCCTCCGTCATCACATGATTCTCCAGCATCTTATTTAAACTGTCATTGAAGATTTCCTGTCTATCTGGAAAGTGATCGAGGTTTTGTATAACCTCGTTTCGAAGGCGCTGTATGGTAAGGTCATTTTGTTTGATGGTGGAAGTAAAATCCTGCAGGGAATGGTTCAGGATGACCAATTCTCGATCCACCAATTGCTTTTCATAGGATAATTCCAATTGTTCTCGTTCAAGCTCAGCGTTCTTGAACATAATCTTGTTCTTTGAACGGTTTACCAGGAGCAGGATGATCACAAAGAGCAATGCAAAGAAGGTAATCACATAAAAATAGGTTTGATTGACCTGTTTTCTCTTCAGTTCTGAGTTTTCAATGGACTGTTGATATTTTTCCGCTTCCCATTGCCAAGAAACCCGCTGCAAATTCTCATAGCCCAAGTTTTCATCCAGACTGTCCTTAAAAAGTAAATATTGATTCAGGTAATACAGTTCACTTTGTGAATCGCCCTTGCCTTTTGATATTTCAGCAAGGATCTTATTGGCATCCGTCTTAAATCTCAGGAAATAAGGCTTGTCCTCCATAAGGTCCAGTCCTTTTGCCACATGTTCTGCCGCCTTATTATAGTCTTTTTGCTTGCAATACATTTCAGCAAGGATAAGGTTAGCCCTCATGGCATCCAATGGCTCCTTGAACTTCATGGAATATTCAATATTCTTTTTTACCAATTCAATAGCCTTCTCTCGTCTACCTGCTTCCCATTCAATATCGGCCAGGTTACCAGAGATAATTCCGATCCAGACAGAGTCCTTGGCCAGTTTGGCTATATGCAAGGCCTGATTATAATAATCATTGGCTTCCCTATTTAAAGAATCCTTTTTATAATAAACCCCAATGGCATTGACCATATCGATCCGGTTACGGCTCAGGGGTTCTGTATGGGGCAAAGCTAGTTTCAGGTATTCTGCGGCTCTCTTTTGATCTCCTATATAACTGTAGAAATTGGCAACAAATCCATAATGATAGGCCAACCTAGGTATTCTGTTAACATTGACCTCTTCCTTTAGATCATTGGCTTGCAGGAAATAGGGAAAAGCCTCCCTAATCTTCCTGTAAACATAGTAATAGTAGCCTTGACGAATTAAGCCCATTTGCTTGAGCTCATACTCATTTGTAGGCTCGATCAGTTCACTGGCCTTCTCAAAAAAATGATTGCTTCGATCATTTACTCGGTCAAAGGCTATCGAAAAACCATCAGCCATCAACATATAATAAGCCCATTTCAGAGGAATGCTTCTTTTTCCTTCGGCAAGCATCTTCACTGAATCCAACCGATTGATCAATGCAAGCGTGTCCTTCCTGAAATTGGCATCAATTTTCAATACCCGCTCCAATTCGGCAAAATCCTTCGCTCTTTGCGATTGAGCCATAGTAATGCCACTTGAGAAACTCAATAAAAGCAGTAGAAATAAGGAGGAAACGGTTAACGTTCTTGGCTTGAAAATCATCAGCTTAAATCTCGGGAAAATTTAAGATAAATAACAAGCTTTCATATTCCCCCTAACGAAAATTACCACATATCGATAATGGATTTTATCCTTTATTGAAATGTGGTAATTCAGCGAAAAATAAAAAATTCAAATAGAACCCCTTACTTGCTTATTTTCTTTAAATAATCAAAATACACACCCTTTAGGTCTTTTACACGGTTATATAGAGTTTCCTTTTCTATATAGCCTTTAGACAGGGCAATTTCTTCCAAACAGGCAACCTTTAAGGAAGTCCTTTTTTCGATAGTTTTAATAAATTCTGTTGCTTCAGAAAGTGATTCATGGGTTCCAGTGTCAAGCCATGCAAATCCACGTCCTAAAAGTTGAAGTTGTAAAATGTCTTGGTTCAAATATTCTTGGTTTACCGTAGTAATCTCAAGCTCACCCCTATCCGAAGGTTTCACATTCTTAGCGATCTCGATGACAGAGTTAGGATAAAAATAAAGGCCTACAATGGCGTAATTCGATTTTGGCTCTTTCGGCTTTTCTTCGATATCGTAAACCCTACCAGATTCATCAAAAGCAGCCACACCATAACGCTCAGGATCATCTACATAATACCCGAATACAACTGCCGCATTTTGCTCCTCTACCTTGGCTCTGGCTTCCTGAAGCTGCTGTTGCAAACCAGCTCCATAAAAAATGTTGTCTCCCAGGATTAAGCAAACATCATCACTGCCGATAAATTCCTCTCCAATGATAAACGCTTGAGCAAGTCCATCTGGCGAAGGCTGTTCTGCATAACTGATTGAAATCCCCAATTGATTGCCATCTCCAAATAACCTTTCGAAATTCGGAAGATCCTGAGGGGTTGAAATAATTAAAACTTCTCTGATTCCTGCCAACATCAAAACGGATAATGGATAGTAAATCATTGGCTTGTCATACACTGGCAACAATTGCTTCGAAACAACCTGTGTAAGCGGGTGCAATCTTGTCCCAGAACCTCCAGCTAAAATTATTCCTTTCATATTTTTAAATTTTTAATGTTATATTCTTTATTGAGCGGAAAGTTTTCCTAACATTTTTTCCAGGCTATTCTCCCATTTCGGGACATCCACTCCAAAGGTCCTTCTGACCTTTTCCTTATTTAAAAGTGAAAAATGTGGTCGCTTAGCGGGTGTTGGAAAACTAGAACTTGGAATCGGATTGATCCTACAATCAAGATCGCAAGTATCTCTTATTTTGACTGCAAAGTCATACCAACTGATTCTCCCTTCATTCGAATAATGATAAATCCCAGGCACCCAATTTCCAGACTCAACGATGTGTTTTATCAATTCTGCTAAGTCTCGGGCATAAGTTGGGGTACCAATCTGATCGGAAACAACACTGATTTCATCCCTGCTATTCATCAGGTTCAACATCGTTTTCACAAAGTTTTTCCCAAAGGTTGAATAGACCCAAGCAGTTCGAATAATGATTGCATCGGGACAATGAAGCTCAATGGCCAATTCTCCCTTGCGCTTGGTATCTCCATATACATTGATCGGATCTGTAGGATAATTCTCATCCAAAGCTTGATCTACATTTCCCTGAAAAACATAATCCGTGGAAATATAGATTAATTTACAACCATTGCTCTCTGCATATCTTGCAATTTCTAAGGTCGAAAGATGATTGACCTTATTAGCCAAATCAACCTCGGTCTCAGCTAAATCAACTGCAGTAAACGCCGCGGAATGTATTATTGTATCTGGCCGGTAGGTCTCCAAAATAGATTGGACCAATTCAGGTTGAGCTAAATCCAGTCCTTGGCGATCTAAGAAAATCATTTCAACCGATTCATTAGAAGGCCAAATATCCTTAAGCTCTGAACCTAACTGTCCTGAACTTCCCGTGACCAATATTTTGCTGGCTTTCATTGAACTCCTATTTTAAAAACAATTGAGCAACCGCATCCTTAAAGGAAGGTAGCACTTGATCTTTTTCTGAAACAATAAGCTCATCCACAGGTAGCTTCCAATCAATATTCAATTGTTCATCTTTATACGACACGCCCCATTCAGCAGCCTTATTGTATAAATTATCGCATTTATAAAAGAACTCTGCGGTTTCTGACAGCACTATAAATCCGTGCAAAAACCCTCTAGGTACAAATAGCTGCCTTTTGTTTTCAGCTGACAATAAAACGGAGAAATGCTGCCCAAAGGTTTCAGAATCTGGTCTCGCGTCAACGGCAACATCCAATACCTCTCCCTGCAGGACCCTGACTAATTTTGCTTGGGCGAATTCCCCTGCCTGTGCATGAAGACCACGCAAAACAGCTTTTGAAGAAAAAGATTGGTTATCCTGAACAAAATTTACATCCAACCCAGTCAGTTCCTTAAAAACAGCCTGATTGTAACTCTCAAAAAAATACCCTCTGTTGTCACCAAAAACACGAGGATCTAAAATATAGCAGTCCTTAAGACCAGTTTCTACGGCATTCATAAATATAATTTCACTTTCTCAACAAGACAGGATTAAATACCACTGTAATGTTTATCATAATAATTCTGGTAGTCTCCTGAAGCGACCTTTTCTAACCAAGATTGATTATCTAAAAACCAGTCGATTGTTTTTGATAATCCTTGTTCAAAAGTTACACTAGGCTCCCAACCCAATTCATTCTTAATCTTATTTGCATCAATTGCATATCTCAAATCATGACCAGGACGATCCTTTACAAATTGGATCAACTTTTCCGAAGTTCCCGGTTCACGCCCTAATTTCTCATCCATTTGCTTGCAAAGCTCCTTCACTAAATCAATGTTCTTCCATTCATTAAAACCTCCCACATTATAGGATTGCCCATTTTTACCTTCATGGAATACGGTATCGATTGCTCGTGCATGATCAATTACAAACAACCAATCCCGGGTATATTTACCATCTCCATAAATTGGTAAAGGTCTGTTATTGATAATGTTTAAGATACAGAGAGGAATTAATTTTTCGGGAAAATGGTTTGGACCATAATTGTTTGAACAGTTTGTAATCACTACCGGCATCCCATAAGTATCTTGGTATGCCCTTACAAAATGATCCGATGCTGCTTTTGAAGCCGAATAAGGGGAATGGGGATCATAACTGGTTTCTTCAGTAAAAAATCCAGTATCTCCTAATGCCCCAAAAACCTCATCTGTTGAAACATGATGGAATCTTTTCCCTTCAAAACTGTCCTTCCAGATGTTTTTGGCAGCGTTCAAAAGATTAACTGTACCTATCACATTCGTATTTACAAATGCCATCGGGTCGGTAATCGATCGGTCCACATGGGATTCTGCCGCTAAATGGATTACTGAATCTGGTCTAAATGAAGAAAATATCTCTTCCAAAGCCTTCTCATCACGAATATCAGCTTTCACAAAAGTATAATTAGGCTGATCCTCAATATCCACCAGATTCTCCAAATTTCCTGCATAGGTTAATGCATCCAAATTCACGATCTGATATTCAGGATATTTAAGCACAAAGTGCCTAACTACATGAGAACCTATAAAACCTGCGCCTCCAGTGATAAGAATTGTTTTATTCATGCTACAAATTAAATAAATAAAACCAGTTACTGATAATAGTGAATTTCAAATTCATTTAAATTGTAGTTGAAATGCTAATTATTAATCAGTTAAAAATGGTTTTTACCAAAAATTAAATTATTATACTTTCAAACACCCTGATCAGACTGTGAAAAATAAGCTAACCAATCCTTTTTTCGGGGTGATATTCCAGTTTTTTCTATTTTTACTTTAAAGGTCAGCATTTAATCCCAACCTCAATTTCATCCTAACCAAAAAATTCGAACTACATAAATTTGATTATTCATACAATTCAATTTTCTCAATCGTTCAGCTATAAATTACCAATGACATGTTTTATAGGACTGTGCATCCGACCAGAAATCCTAATTTCCCTAAAGAATATCTTGAATTACGATAAACCTGACTAGGGAGCTTGGATAATTTTAAAAAATCAAGAAAAAATGTGGGTAGCGAAAAAACGATGTTCTATTGATCGAACATCGTTTTTTTGCTAATACTAAGCTTTCCCTATTTTATTAAATAACAGAGCTCCGCTGGAGTTCTATCTTTAAAATTTTTAAGCTAAATATCTTCTTAGGCATTTACCACGATCAGCTTCCAATAAAATCGCTCAACGTTTAGCCCTTACTTATGCCCATTCCTTTGGTTTTCCTTATCCGCCACGATCTTTCTCAGGCCGCTACTCGAAAACCTATGATCTCTACTGTTAAAATAAAGCTCAATCCCTTTCTCCTCACAATATTTCCTTCCCGTAAAGTCTCTGTCCTTATATTCATCACCTACGATCCTCACATCCAATTTAAAGGACCTTAAAATATCCTCTAAATCCTGTTCGGTTGAATAAGGAACAATCTCATCCACTGAAACACAACCTCTCAATTGAATATAGCGTTCCACCACGGTCTGCGTTGGCGCATTCTTTTCAGGTCGGTCTAAAGTAGGGTCCATCTGTAAACCACAGATTAAATAATCACATTGACGTTTTGCCTCAGCCAACATCATGATATGGCCTGCATGCAAAAGATCAAAGGTTGAAAATGTTATGCCTACGCGAGGACCAGGATTATAATCATGGTGTTTAGGATCTTTTACCTCTTTGTTCTTATCTTTCATATATGGTTAACAATTAAATTCTTAATTACTTGACTTAGTTACTGAGTATAATTTAGCCATAATTTTGTGTAACTAGAACTCAATAAGTGCAAAGTTCCTTAACATCTGCAACATTTAGCATTTAGGGCATCTTTTAAATATTTTTTGTAGTTGTTTGGCTAAAAGAATCCGGCAAAGAAATCAAAACAGTTGGGCTTTCTTATTCTCTAAACGAAATATTGCTGTGCATTCTTTAATAAGCTGAAGGTTTTACGGATACGAGTTCTTATTAACCACGCGTAAGTCCTTTCTAGTAAATAAATGCCAAATATTCTTGGTCCATCCTCTCTTTCTCCACATTCTGGTTCATTCCCAGTTCTTGACCCATCCTCCAATCCTTTGGATCCTGTTTCATACTAGCAATTATTCTGACCTTATTCGAGATTCATTCGAGGCATGTTCGAGAAGAATTCTATCCAGTTCGGATTTCTCGAATATGTCTCGAATAAGGTCAAAGCAAAACCTAGAAGATAGTTCCAATTTTTAAGATTTCTCTTCAGCAAGTAAAGTGATAAAAATGGATGGCTAAAAACAGAAGCGGGCAACCTTCAGGATGCCCGCTTCCAATATTATTAAATAAACTGCGCTATTTCACCAAATAGATTACGCCGTTTTTTTTTCACTTTTTGATTCAAATAATTTATGATTCTTGATAGGATTTCCTTTCAACAATTCTTTGGTATCATATTTTGAAACTACAGCTTTCAAAGCTTCTAAGTGTCGCGTATGGTGCATATCGGTGCCTACAAAATCATACATTCCGGCACGGATCAGGGTCAAAGCACAAGTTTTTACATTTTCACCGTAGTATTTACTGATGGAAAGTAAATTCAATTGCAGGTAACATCCTGCCTGTTTGATTTCCTCAAAGATCTTGAAATTGTTGTGGTAATAGTTATATCGTTCAGGATGGGCAAGAATGGGCTGATAACCCCTATCTTGGATATCTTTAATAACGTTAAATAATGCTTTTGACTCCGATAGGTAAGACATTTCAATTAACATGTACTTATCAGCAATCAAACATAACTTATCCGCTTGAATCCACTGATCGATTTGGTCATCGATCATATACTCAGCACTAAAGTTCAGTTTAAAATCCACAGCATTAGCCTGCAAATGTTCGGTTAATTTGCCGTGCGCTCCTTTGATGGTCTCAGGCGTATTGTTATGTACTCCTGCCATAACGTGCGGTGTAGACACACTGTTATGAATACCTAAGGCTTTCAATCCATTGATCAAAGTGATAGACTCTTCAACACTTGGACTTCCATCATCAATCCCAGGTAGAATATGATTGTGAATATCCCAGCCTACCCAAGCCAATTGGTCCAGGTACGCAGGTTGGTCATTTTTACTTCCCCCAAATAAATTACTCCAAAATCCCATAGCTTCTCAAAATATTAGTTGTTTGGTAATTAGGTTTCTAATTTTATATTAGATGTCCTGTTATTCCATAAGGTTTAATGTATACGTTCAATAAATCTTATTTGCTACAAAACATCTTAAATTAACGCAGAATTGTCTTTTTCTAACTGTTCATAAACCTGCTTCACATCCTGCGCTCTATTTCTATCCAAAACTAGAACCGCATCCTCAGTACTAACTAACATACAATTAGTTAAACCTACAAAAACTGTATGTTTATTAGTACCTACAACAATATTGCCATTCTCGTCCACTGGATGTCCTTTGCTTTTAAAATACTCATATAAGGAATCGAATGCTCCCATATCGGACCACTCAAACCTTGCCGGAACGACCTTGATCAGGTCACTTCGTTCCATTACTGCATAGTCAATACTTTTAGAAGGAATCAATTTCGAATGTGCTTCGTCAAGAACCAAGTCTTCTGCATATTCAAATGCTACCTCTGCAGCATTGTACAGCTTGGGTTCAAAGCGCATCAATTCTTCCAAATAAACCCCTGCCTTGAAACAGAAGATCCCTGAGTTCCAAAGGAAGTTCCCTTTTTTCAGAAAGTCCTTTGCGGTATCTTCATTGGGTTTCTCCCGGAATGAAAGCACGGTATTGCCTTCATGCTCAATATATCCGTAACCGGTCTCCGGTCTGGTTGGAACAATTCCGAAAGTTGCGATAAATCCTTCTTGGGCATACATAATGCCCTGATTGATTGCTTCGCGATAGTTTTTCAGCCCTTCGATCAAATGATCTGAAGGCGTAACGATCAATATATCGTCCGGATCCGCGTGGAAGGCAGCAAAGGCTATTGCTGCAGCTGTATTCCGAGGAGCCGCTTCTGCAATGATATCATGGTTATAATCTTTCAAGTAAGGCTCCGCGATCGTTTTGTTCAATGCCGACCCTACCAAGATCACCTTGGATGCAATTTCCTGATTTCTGGCTAGCGTCCATTCAAACAAAGTCTTACCTTCGAATATCGGCAGGTACTGCTTTGGTTTAGATTTCCTGGACAAAGGCCATAATCTTGAGCCTACACCACCAGATAATATTACATTTATTATTTTCCCCATTATTATCCTAATTTTTTCATTTCAATTGCATCGTCTACTTTAAGATACAATTCGGCAGTAGCTCTGGCATCAGACAATGCATCATGATGCTTTAATTCCACACCCATTAAATCACAACAGATACTTAATTTAGTTCGTTCAAAACCTAAGGATCGATAGATCTTGCTGGTACATTCCCAAACTGGGTCTAGACCAAGCTCCTCGAATGGAAGGTTATAGAAATTCATCGTTTCCTTCAATACGGAACGATCTAACAATTCATCATGTGCAACCATATGTTTGGAAACCAACAATTCTTTTATACTTGGAAACAGGTCAATAAAGGTCGGAGCCTCAGCCGTATGTTTTGGTTTAATCCCATGAACCCTTGAAGTTTGCCACATATACTTGTTCTGTGGTGGTTGTACCAAACTGTAGAATTCACTTACGATCTCGCCGTCAACAACGTCTACTATACCAACGGCACACACACTGTTGTATTTTGCCGTGGCTAGCTCAAAGTCTATAGTTGTAAATGTTTTAGACATTTATATAAAAGTAAAAAAAATTAAACTCAATACCCATATTTTCCTTTCCATTTATCTCGAAGTGAAAGTCTTAGTTTCTCTTCGGCAGGATTCTTACCGGGCTCATACATTTTTGCTTCATGTAGGCCTTCTGGCATATATTCCTGATCGACAAAATTTCCGCTATAAGCATGGGCATACATATACTCTGTTCCGTAATTCAGCTCTTTCATCAACTTGGTCGGCGCATTCCTCAGATGCAGCGGCACCGATAGATCTCCTGATTTGCGCACGATTGCCTGAGCTTTGTTGATAGCTTCGTATGAAGCATTACTTTTTGCAGAACAAGCCAAATAGATAACTGTTTGCGACAAAATGATTCTTGATTCTGGCCATCCGATTACGTTAACAGCCTGAAAACAATTATTCGCCAGCAGCAAGGCGTTCGGATTCGCATTTCCCACATCCTCAGAGGCTAATATCAAAAGCCTTCGGGCAATAAATTTAGGGTCCTCACCCCCTTCGATCATCCGGGCCAACCAATAGACCGCAGCATTCGGGTCACTCCCACGAATCGATTTTATGAATGCCGAAATGATATCGTAATGCTGTTCTCCAGATTTATCATATCGCACCCTGTTCTGTTGAACATGTTTGGCAACAAATTCATTCGTTATTTCCTGTTTCCCATGAGATGCAGCCTGGCTTACAAGCTCTAAGATGTTCAGAAGTTTCCTGGCATCTCCACCAGAAAGCTGCAACATGGCATCATATTCCTTTATGGAGATCTTTTCATCCTTCAGGAATTCATCTTGGTTCAATGCCAATTCAATGATCTGGATCAGCTCCTCCTTAGTCAACTCTTGCAAAACATAGACCTGACAACGAGATAACAGTGCGGAAATCACCTCAAAAGAAGGGTTTTCCGTGGTAGCTCCAATCAAGGTAACCGTTCCTCTTTCCACGGCTCCCAGCAGTGAATCCTGCTGTGATTTGGAAAAGCGATGGATTTCATCGATGAAGAGAATGGGTTGTTCTTGATTGAATTGACGCATCTGTTCTGCTTTGTCAATTACTTCACGCACGTCTTTCACGCCAGACTGTATAGCACTGAGACTATAAAAAGGCCTGTCCAAAGACTTAGCGACCAATAATGCCAATGTTGTTTTGCCGACTCCTGGAGGTCCCCAGAAAATCATGGAAGGAATGGACTTTTGTTCAATGGCGTTCCACAACACAGCCCCCTCGCCTATAATATGCTTTTGCCCGACATATTCAGCAAGACTTTTGGGACGCATCCTTTCTGCCAAAGGTACTCTAGTAACCATAATTCACAAAGCTATTGATTTTTCAGAGTAAAGCCAATGTAAATATGAATTGGCATTAGGAATGTGGCATTTCATCTATGATTTGAACACTTGCCCAGAAATGAGTTCCGTTAACGGAAAATTTTAACATTTTTTAGTAATTATTCTACCTTTCTGGTACTAACCATTTATCTTATATTTCAAATTATTTAATACTTTTGAAAAAAATGAATTTGCGAATGATTGATAAAGTGCGTGTTATCTTAGCTTTCGGCTTAATTATATCAACAGTAAGCTTAAAGGCTCAAACCAATAATAAACCTTTAGACCCGTCTGGATTTGTTACAAAATATGACAGTTCATTTGCCGGAATCGGACCTAAAGTATATGTACTCCCTCCTCCAAGGACAAAGGAAGAGGAATTGGTTGACTCTTATAAAGAGAAAAAAGGATTCTTTGATTCCATTTCGCGTCAATTGGAGTATCAGTCCATCATTGAAGATTACAAGCCTACTTCAAACGCTTCGTATCTGAAACAGAGCTTCAATCCATTCCCAGCAACGGAGCAGGATTGGAATAACCTGATCACAAAACTTGAAAACAACAGGAACTTACCTTTGGCTGCAGGGATGGCCAATGAGTATGCCTTTGATCTCCTGAAAAAAGGCGATATCAATAAGGCGATCGCTCTATTGACCAGAGGCCTAAATGCAGCAAGATCATCGGGCTCAGGAGAAAAATTTGTCCTGGAACATAATCTAGCAAATGCATATCTATTCAATGGAAATCTTTCAGAGGCAGCGGCCATGCAGGAAACATTTCTGCAATCTGCCGTGGAGAAAAAGGAACAGGTAGATCAGGCAAACACATTGGTCCGTATCGCATTGGTACAAGCCTATCAAAAGAAATATCTCGATGCGGAGAACACGATTATCAGACGTGCTTTCCCTTTGTATAACAGGACAAAAAACCATTTTGGCAAAGTATATGCTTTGATTAATCTGGCAAAAATCTATCAGCTGCAAAATAAGCATACCGAGGCTCAATGGTTTTTAATCCAGGCCAAGGATCTTGCTAACTTGAGAAAGATTGACAACGAATTGCCTGAGATTGAGTATATGTTAGCTTTTTCCAAGTACATCCAACAAAACTATAAAGTCGCACAATTGGAATTTGAAAAGGCAAAAACATTGGCAGATGTAGAAAACAACAAGGTTTTACAACTGGCCATTGCGGATAAATTAGGAGATATCTATTTGATGATGGGTAACTTTGAAGATGCCGAACAGGAACTTTCGAGTTATTGGAGATTAAGAAACGAACTGTTCTAAAATCCCCCGTCAAAGGGCAATCTCGGTAAAAGTTAATAAACCTTAAAATGGCTGGGAAACAACAATTGAAATGAATATTTTACGTTGTCATCCTAACATTGACTTAATTTTTAACTAAATTTAGCGCTAATAAAATACTCGCTTACTATTTGAAAAGAGCAATTTCCTGATAGAACAATTAATGAACAAATTCAAGAACTATACATATATGTTTAAACATCTCATTTTCTGTCTTGCGTTAATATCGGTTGTGGCATGTGGAGCAAAACCACGCATCAACCTGGACCAAGAAGGCTTAGAATTAAAGCCTACTACGCAACATGAAATCATTGCTAAGGAAGTAGCCAATTTATTGGAGAATTTCAGCTATAAAAAAGTCCCTATGGGCGATTCCCTTTCTAACATCGTCTTCAACAACCTGTTGGAAGGTATCGATCAAGGGAAGAATTACATGTTGAAATCAGATATTGACGAATTTCAACAATTTAAGAACAGCATCAGCCAAGATTTTAGAGAGGGTGACCTTTCCAGTGCATTCTATATCTTCAATAAATACACAAACAGATATTTACAGTGCATGAACTTTGCCTTGGAGCAGATCGATGCGAAACATGACTTCACTAAGGATGAAACCTACACCAGCTTCCGCGAGAAACAAGATTGGTTTACCTCAGAAGCGGAATTGAAAGACCAGTGGAGAAAACGTGTTAAGTATGATCTATTGAACCTAAGACTGACTGCAGGTGATTCTGCTAAGGTAGATGAAGAAAAAAACAAGGAAACCCTACGCAACAGGTACAATAACTTGATCTCTCAAGCCAAGAAAACCAATTCGAATGATGCTTTCCAAATGATCATGACGGCGTTAACAGATGCTGTTGATCCCCATACGACTTACTACAATCCTTCGTTCGCTCAAGCATTCAATGAAAGCATGTCGAATACATTAGAAGGAATTGGAGCACAGCTGCAAATGGAGAATGAAATGGTGACCATCAAGCAGATTATTGCCGGTGGACCTGCATTCAAGGACAAATCCCTTCATATCAATGACCGAATCGTAGCTGTTGCACAAGGCAATGACGGCGAGTTTGAAGATATCATTGGCTGGAGACTGGATGCTGCGGTTGCGAAGATAAAGGGTAAAAAAGGAACGGTTGTTCGTTTGAAAATCCTTCCAGCTGGAGCAGAATTGTCAGCGGCCCCAAAAATCGTAAAACTGACCCGTGAGAAAATCATCCTTGCAGAAGAGTCTGCTAAGCGCGAAATCAGGAACATTAAAGGTGAAGATGGTAAAACATACAAAATTGGTGTGATCAATCTTCCTAAATTCTACATAGACTTTGAAGCGGTTCGTCGTGGAGATAAGGACTATAAGAGTACCACAAGAGATGTTAGGTTGTTATTGGACAGCTTAAAACAAGATGGCGTAGATGCTGTATTGATGGACTTAAGAAACAATGGTGGTGGTTCACTGCAGGAAGCAATTGAATTGACAGGCTTGTTTATCGATCAAGGTCCGGTAGTACAGGTAAGGGACACCAGAAACCGTGTTCAGGTAGATAGCGATCAGGAAACAGGTTTGGCATGGGAAGGACCATTTGGTGTGATCATCAACAGGTTCTCTGCATCTGCATCTGAGATTTTCGCTGGTGCCATCCAAGATTACGGTAGAGGTATTATCCTTGGTTCTACTAGTTACGGAAAAGGAACCGTTCAAAATGCGGTGGATATGTCACGTTTTATCAGCGCAACCAACAAGCTTTTAATCAAAGCTTCAGGTGAAGCAGATCCTGATACCCCGAATGGTGCTCCAGAATTTGGACAGATTAATATTACCATGGGTAAATTCTACCGTGTAACCGGTAGCAGTACGCAACATAAAGGTGTTGATCCAGACGTCATATTCCCTACGCAATATTCTGCAGAGAAATTTGGAGAAAGTTCAGAACCGTCGGCATTGCCTTGGGATCAGATCAAACCGACCAAATTCTCGAAGATTGGTTCTTTGACTGATATCAGTGCTCAATTAGAAGATATCCATAAGAAACGTATGCAAAAATCTCCTGCTTATTCTTTCTTACTGGAAGACATCGCAGAGTTCAGTAAAAATGAAACCATGCCTGCAATTTCTCTAAATGAGGATAAACTGAAAGCGGAACGCGAAAAAAGCAGATTGAAACAACGCGAACGTATCAATAAGCAACTTTCTTTCTTAGGCGAGCCTCTTTGGAAAGAAGGCCAGCCGCAGCCTAAATTGGACTACGATTTTGTACTTGATGAAAGCGCGAATGTGTTGACCGATTATATTAGGCTTAAGAAGTAGGTAGACATAAGACTCTGGTCTAAGAAAATAAATCAAAAAGCAGCCGGGACATTGAATGTCACGGCTGCTTTTTTTATAAGATATCTAATCTTTGGTCTTGTTTTAACTATGAACAGAAAGGTTTCTCGTGTTATGCTGCGAATAAAAAATTTGAACAAAATTTATCGAAAGGTGATGACAGCAAGTTGGCAATGAAATAAATTAGCTCTTATATTTTTTTAAGTATAGAACCCCTTTTGGGGTTCCATTATTTTAGCAGACATAGCACCTTAGCCTGTAAGTCGCGCAAAAACGATGTTCGATTAATCGAACATCGTTTTTGCATTAACCCTATATTGTTTAATACCATTCATGCTAAAATAATTCATCCCCGCTGGGGATGTATGGCGGATAATAGTAATAATTAAAGACCCTAAACAAAATAAAAGAATATATGCTATTGAAACAGGCCCAACATCTCCTGCAAAAGAATATTCTTCTAATAAATAAATCTGGGCATCAATGGGTAGAACCGCAGTTCTAACAGACTTGTCATGCTAAGGTTCATCCGAAGCATCTCGGAGAAACATAAAATCAAAATCAGAAATATCCCAGATTGTATTGGCGTACAGGTTCTCTATCTTCGATGGACGAAGACAGCATTGTGGAGAAAAGAACCGTACAGATTCTTCACTTATCGTAAAGAATTGGAAGTTTCCAGAGAGGGATTCAGAAGCGAAGCGAAGAATCTATTTTTTGTTTTTTTTATTGGAATGTTGTCATTGTGAATCGTAAGATGAACAAACTATTTCAAGTTAAGTATGGATAGTTCCGAGACCCTTCGGCAAGCCCTCAGGGTGACACAGAAAGGTATAGAAAAACATTTCACCCACGCTGTGGGTTCGCCATTACAAACATCTAATTTCTACAAACATTTCACCCCCGTTGGAGGTTTCTCAATACAAAAATCATCCTTCCGGAGGAAGTCCTTTAGCTTCCGGCTCATTTCCTTGGCGGAAAAATGGAAAGAAAGCCGTTGACCTGTGCGATGGGATTGGCATTAAAATGCTTTTAAAAGTTCATCCCATCAAAAGGAGGTGATCTTATGGAAAGGTACCACCGACAACAAGGCATTCTTTTCATGTCGCACAAATGCGATACTCTGTTAATGAGGATGCAAGTTATCCAATAAAAAATAGGTTACTGAAAAATGGAATAGCCTGCGCTAAACCAACTATTCAGTAACCTATTCCATTAACGCCCATATTACCTTTATCCGGCGGGCGAATGTGATTCGCCCCTAGCAATATTGGACAGCTTTCTAGATGGATGATAATCTTGTTCTATCTTAGCTGGGTGAACGGCGTAAAACCCTAGCTTAAATAAGATATAAACCCACCTAAACACTCAAACAGGTCTAATGTCTTATGACTATTGTCTTATGTCTCTTAATACCCTACACCAGACCTTCTAGGTTGGCGAATTGCTGGCCATGAAGCTGGTTTTCCACTGGCATCCGCTGGCAATACCCTTTTTTCTCTGTTCACCAATTGAGGTTCTTCAGTAGCTTTATAGGTCAACACCGCAGTAAGGATAACATTGGACAATAGGTCATCAAATACCAATTTATCGTAGGTATCCAGATTGGTGTGCCATGTATTGCTGAAATAGCCCCATGATAGGGAGCTCAGCATAAAGCCCGGTACACCTGCTGCTACAAAGGATGAGTGGTCGGAACCACCGCCTCCTGGAGAGCCAGGGAATTGTGTCTTGATATCTTTTGTAATTTCACTAGGAACGGCATCTAACCAGCGTCCCATAAAATCATAGGCATGTACAAAGCCTGAACCATTGATGTTGGCAACACGACCTGTACCATTGTCTAAATTGAATACCGCTTGGGTTTTTTCGATGACCTCAGGGTTATCCAAGACAAATGAACGTGATCCATTTAAGCCTTGCTCTTCGCTGCCCCACAATCCAATAAGAATCGTACGCTTAGGATTAGGGAGAACTTTTTTCAATACACGAGCTACTTCCATCATGGCAATAGTCCCTGTACCATTATCGGTTGCACCTGACCCACCTTCCCAAGAGTCTAAATGGGCAGATAAGATTACATATTCATTTGGAAACTCAGAACCTTTAATTTCAGCGATGGTATTGAATGAAGGAACATTTCCTAAATGTTTAGAAGAAGTCTCTACTTTGATTTTAGGCGCATAGCCTTTTTCAGCCAAACGGTACAACATTCCATAATCTTCCAAAGAGATATCCAATGAAGGAGCTTTGTGGGTCCTAGCACCGAAAATCTTGTTAGCACCAAACTCACCAGACCAATAGCTGCTCAGAACACCAACGGCACCTGCATCTTCTAGAACAGATGGAATGGAGTTAGGAGCTAATCCAGTTGCTTTGATACGTTTGTTCCAAATGGCACCAATTGAATCTCTCTGTCTTTGCATCTTGGCATAGGATTCAGGAGTTGCATATTCTTTCCAGTTGGCATCTGGCCTACCTGTTGGCTGGGGCATGGATACCATGACGTATTTACCTTTTACCTGTGGTAACCAAGACCTGAATGAAAGTGAATCTTTGAAATCGGGTAATGCAATGACCTCCGCTTCGATCGCTTTACCTTTGGTAGTTGGACTCCAAGCTAATTGAGTACCTGCTAAGGTTTTCTGTCTTGGATGGGTCATGTCAATATGGGAAATACCTCGTTCCCAGCCGTGCCACTCTCCAAATTGTTGATTTTTTGCCGAGATTCCCCAGCGTTGGAAAGTTTTCAATGCCCATTCATTGGCATTGGTCATTTGAGGAGTACCAACCAATCTTGGCCCTACAACATCCAGTAATTCAAAAGCTAAAGTTTCCAGTTCAGAATTATTGGTTGCCTCTTTCACAATCTGTTCTACAATGGGATCAACTGCTTTTACTGTAGTTGGTCCCATGCGTTGAGCTTGCACTGGAGCATAAGCAATCCCAGTGGACAGTACTAAAAAGGCTAATTTCCTGAAACGACAAATGGTTTGTTCCTTGAATTTCATAGTAATTATTTAGTTATTAATTAGGTAATCCCAAAGTACGGCAAAATTTGTCAAAAGGAAGAAAATGTAGCCTAATAAGTCAGTATAAGGGGGGCATTCATATACTTTTAGAATGCGACAATCTCAATTGAACATATGCAGACCGCAAAAAAATAGCCTGAGCTATACTCAGGCTATCAAATTTTTATATGGTATCAGACATTCAATCCATGTAAGGACCTACGTCCGTAAAACCTATGCTCTCCAGTTTTTGTATTGATTGATCAATCCGTTTGTGGATGAATCATGAGATTCCACTGCAGCATTTCCCTCTAACTCTGGAAGGATTTTATTTGCCAATTGTTTTCCTAGCTCCACTCCCCATTGATCAAAACTGAAGATATTCCAGATAATACCTTGAACAAAGATCTTATGTTCATAAAGCGCGATCAGTGCCCCTAAGGTCTTAGGTGTAATTTCTTTAATCAAGAATGAATTGGTCGGACGATTGCCCTCAAAGACTTTGAAAGGAGTCAGTTCCTTGATTTCAGCTTCTGATTTGCCTGCTTTTTTCAATTCAGCAACAACCTCTTCTTCTGATTTTCCATTCATCAAAGCTTCAGTCTGTGCAAAAAAGTTGGAAAGCAACATTTGATGATGCTTAGCCAATGGATTATGTGAAATAGCTGGTGCTATAAAATCACAAGGGATCAATTTGGTTCCTTGATGGATCAGTTGATAAAAGGCATGCTGACCATTGGTTCCAGGTTCTCCCCAAATGATAGGTCCGGTTTCATAATCAACTCGCTTGCCGTTGCGATCGATATATTTCCCATTGCTTTCCATATCTCCCTGTTGGAAATAAGCTGCAAAACGATGTAAATATTGGTCGTATGGAAGAATGGCACTGCTTTCCGCCTCGAAGAAGTTATTGTACCATATGCCCAATAAAGCCATGATAACTGGGATGTTTTCTTCAAATTCGGCATTTCTGAAATGCTCATCCGCTTCGTATGCTCCTGTCAATAGTTCCTCGAACTTATCAAAACCTATCGCTAAACAGATCGATAGTCCAATAGCGGACCATAAAGAGTATCTACCGCCTACCCAATCCCAGAATTCGAACATATTCTTGGTATCAATACCAAATGCTGATACGCCAGACTCGTTGGTACTCAAGGCTGCAAAGTGCTTGGCAACATCGGCCTCTTTTGCACCTGCCTTCAAGAACCATTCCTTGGCAGAATTTGCATTTGCCATGGTCTCCTGGGTAGTAAAGGTCTTTGATGCAATCAGGAATAAAGTCGTCTCAGGATCTAGTTCTTTTAGGGTTTCAGCAATTTGGGTTGCATCTACATTCGAAACAAAATGCATGTTCAATCTAGTCTTATATGCTTTAAGTCCCTCTGTGACCATCACTGGACCAAGATCAGAACCACCTATTCCGATGTTCACTACATCCGTGATCTCTTTTCCAGTAAATCCTTTCCAGTCTCCTGAAATAACACGTCCTGAAAAGTCTTTCATCCTTTCCAAGACAGCTTGGATATCAGGCATTACATCCTTTCCTTCAGTAAAGACAGGCTTGCCAGATCTATTTCTCAATGCCGTATGCAATACCGCACGTTTTTCTGTTTCATTAATTTTCTCGCCGTTGAACATGGCTTCGATTGCATCTTTCAATTTGCACTCGCGCGCCAATTGAATCAACAATGCCATAGTTTCCTCATTTATGCGGTTTTTAGAATAATCCAATAGGATATCGCCCAAATAGATGGAAAACTTATCGAAACGCTCCGGATCATTAGCAAAAAGTTCTTTGATGCTGGATTCGTTGATGGTTATAAAATGATCGGCTAAATATTTGAAGGCTTGGGTTGTTGTGAAATCAATTTTTGGTAACATATATCTTTACTTTTGTTCAAATATAAGGAATACAGCCTATTCTATCCTTAATTTTATTTTATCTTTGTTCTTATGACCAAAGAACAAATTCAAGACTTGAGGGACAGAATTACTTCCCTGAGGAGGCATCTTTGACATTGATGTCAAAAAGGAAGAGATAGAGCGTGAAACCCAAATCACCCTGCAACCCGACTTTTGGGATGATCCCAAAGCCGCAGAAAAAGTCTTACATTCCATCAAAAACCATAAAATCTGGACCGATCAATTCGATCATGTATTTGCTGCTGTTGAAGACACCGGTGTTTTATATGAATTCTTTCAAAGCGGAGACGCTTCTGAAAAGGAATTAGAAGATCAATATCAGATTGCGCTGTCAGAAATCGAAGAATTGGAATTCAAGAACATGCTTAGTGCCGAAGAGGACCAGTTGGATGCTATTTTGCAAATCACAGCCGGTGCTGGTGGTACTGAATCCTGTGATTGGGCGGCCATGCTGATGCGGATGTATATCATGTGGGGCGAAAAACATGGCTGTAAGGTAACGGAGCAGGATTATCAAGAAGGTGATGTGGCCGGGATAAAGACAGTGACCCTACAGTTTTCTGGTAATTTTTCCTATGGATACCTAAAAGGTGAAAATGGCGTACATCGTTTGGTCAGAATCTCCCCTTTCGACTCCAATGCCAAGAGACATACTTCTTTTGCATCGGTATATGTATACCCCTTGGTAGATGACAATATCGAAATCGAAGTGAAGGATTCTGAAATCGATTGGGATACCTTCCGTTCAGGAGGTGCCGGCGGTCAGAACGTGAATAAGGTGGAGACTGCAGTGAGGTTACACCATAAACCTACCGGGATCATTATCAAGAACCAAGAGTCAAGGTCGCAATTGCAGAACAAGGAAAATGCGATGCGTTTATTGAAATCTCAATTGTATGAAATTGAAATGAGAAAACGCCAGGAAGCAACCGCAGCCATTGAAGGATCTAAGAAAAAGATTGAATGGGGTTCCCAAATCCGTAACTATGTCCTGCATCCCTATAAATTGATCAAGGATTTAAGGACCAACACGGAAACCTCAAATACACAGGCCGTGCTGGATGGAGATCTGGATGAATTCCTGAAATCGTACCTGATGGAATTTGGAGGTTAATAAAGACTTTGAAATTGAGAATATAAAAAAGGGTTGGAATCATGATTCCAACCCTTTTTGTATTTCTATAATAATTGCTTAAAAAGCGTTTTTCCACATCATACTCTCAACAGGGCGAATGGTTTTGTTATTGTATTTCGCATTTCCCTTACTGTTGTACATGGTTTCGATATCACCTTCCACAACGAAGTAGATCAATTGCCCGATCGGCATTCCTGCATATACTCGGACTGGCTGTGCCACGGAAATCTCCAAAGTCCAAGTATTGCAAAAACCTACATCGCCTTTTCCTGCTGTTGCGTGGATATCAATCCCTAAACGGCCTGTGCTTGATTTCCCTTCCAAGAAAGGGACATGCCCGTGGCTTTCGGTATATTCTAAGGTCACCCCTAAATACAAGGTTCCCGGTTGGAGAACATAGCCTTCAGTTGGAATCTCAAAATGTTCGATCTCATTATGTTTCTTCGCATCTAGAACCTCATCCTTGTACCTTGCTAAATATTTGCCTAAATGAACATCGTATGAATTTGTTCCCAAACATTTTCTGTCGAAAGGTTCAATTACGATCATTCCCTTATCGATTTCTTCTAAAATTCTCTTATCTGATAATATCATATTCTGAAGCTAAACTACTGCTGATTAGCAGGATTCAAAAATACATTAAAAATAAATAAAAAACATATCTAAAGCTAAATACTAGTTACTAAACACTAAATTTGATTATGGCTTTAGCATATCTCAAAGAATTGGATGCGCACAGTCGCATTGCCTTGTGGAAAATTGAAGAAACTGAAGAGGAATTGGTTGCCATGCTGCAGCTTGATGAATCTGAACTTGCAAAACTTAGAAGTCTGGCAAAGGGAAAACGAAGCTTACACTGGCTGGCAACCAGAGTTCTCCTGCGCTATCTATTGCAGACACCTGACTATATCAGTTGTCCTTCCGATGCCAATGGGAAACCCTATTTACCAGACTTTCCTTACGAAATTTCATTGACCCACTCCTTTGACTATGCAGGGGTCATGTTGAGTTCTGCTGGCGCCTGTGGAATCGACCTAGAAATTGTAAAGGAAAAAGTGGTCAGGATAAAAAACAAATTTCTGAAACCTGAAGAACTGGCTTTTATCGAAGAGGAACAAGCGGTCGATCAATTATATGCGTGCTGGTGTGCCAAGGAAGCGGTCTATAAGCTACAAGGCAATAAAGGGGTATCATTCTACCATAACATTAGCATAGAGCCCTTTCATTATACACAGCAAGGCGTCATGAAAGTGATCCTCAGCAAGGATGATTCGACGAGAACCTTTGATGTATTCTATGAAAGATTTAATGAATATATGTTAGGCTACGTCGTTGAATAGTTCAACCCTATTTAAGGAAGGACACCGGTCTAAATACTAATTACTTACTACTAAATACTATGTCTGACCATCCTGCAATAAATCCTGTTTCAAGGAGAGCCTTTTATTTGATTTATAGATCCTAACGGCAATTAAGAAATAGGCCAACAACAATGGTCCGTAAACCAAGCCGATCAATCCAAATAAAGGCAACCCGATAATCACACCGACAACGGTAATGATCGGATGGATATCCCCTAGTTTCTTGGCGATCACCAATCGTAGTACATTATCGATATTGATCACTAATCCGAATCCCCAAGCCAGTAATCCTATCCCCTGCCAATTATGTCCATCGGCCAATAAAATGACTGCCGCAGGCACAAATATCAACGGAGGTCCCAAAAGTGGAATAAAAGAGAGGATGGCACATATTACGCCCCAAAATAAGGGATCCCTTGCTCCGAATATCCAAAATCCTACTGCCAAAAATGCCCCCTGTATGATGGCAATGATCGTTTGCCCGATAATGTTCGAGTAGGTAATGTTTTTCAATTCCTCCCCAAAAGTGACCGCATTTTCATCATCAAAAGGAAGATAATGAACCAATCCGCCCTCAAAGCCCTTATAATTGACAAACAGGAAATACAGCAGGAAATACATCACCGTGATCTCCAGGAATACATTAGCCGCACCACTCAAGGCAGAAGTCAGCAGTCCTCCTAAATAGGTTGAACTTGCTTCCAGTTGCTTTTCAATCAGATCAGGCTGTCCGAGCTTATCTCCCACAAAATGGTTGATGGCATCCATGATCTTTTTCACCCACTGTGGATTCTGTTGCAGTTCGATAGCTTTATCAAAAAGCATCTTTCCTATCCCTACAAAAGGTAAGACGATGATAAAGATGGAAAGGATAATGATAAAAATGGAAGATACCGGCTTAGGCCAATGCCATTTCTCGATCAGGAAGATATTTAGGTTCCTAAATAGGGTATACATGACCATGGTCCCTAAAAATGCCCCAAATATTCCCGAAGTAGCATATAATATAATTCCTCCTAATACAACGACAATAATTAGGATGATCACATTACGTTCCTTCTGCGAAAAAACATCGTTGTTGCTCATAATTGATTTTAAAATAAGATAACAACAAATTATTGATTTGGTTTAGAAACTTCTTTAAAATTTTTCAGTAATTCTTCTATTTCACAATCTGTAAGGGGATCTAATCAGCATCAAGGACTTAAAATAGTTTCTTCCAATCCATTTGATTTATAGTTTTTTTAGATGAGGAAATCCTTGATAAATTGTTCCCAATGCCGTAAGAAATTGCTGTCAGATTACCAGAAAATGAGCACATAATCAATACTTATGGCCTTTCCATGAAAGTTCCCTTAAAGTAGAACCAAATCTTACTCAAAACCCAGGGTATTAAACAATAATAAGCCCGTCCAGAATTGGACGGGCTTATTTAATATTTTCTTAGAGCAATGGATTTCTTAAAAATTCGGCTTTCTCTTCTCTAAAAAAGCATTCACGCCTTCCTTAAAGTCTTCGGAACCGAAGCATATTCCAAAATTATCGATTTCAACTTTATAGCCATCCTGCTGCTTATCCAAAGCACTGTTCACAGTTTGAATAGCAACAGCGACCGCTGATTTCGAGCGGGAATATATCTTATCCAAGATGTTTTGAGCAGTTTCTTCCAACTCATATAGTTCTACAACTTTATTAACCAATCCCCATTGATAGGCATCTTGGGCATCTATCATATCACCAGTTAGGATCATTTCTAAAGCCTTTCCCTTTCCAACTAGGTCAGTTAGGCGCTGGGTACCTCCATAACCAGGAATCAACCCCAAAGAAACTTCGGGAAGTCCCATTTTTGCAGAAGCCGCAGCGATCCGAATGTGGCAGCATAATGCCAATTCCAATCCTCCACCCAATGCAAAACCATTGATTGCAGCAATAACTGGCTTTGACAGATTCGCTATTTTATTCATCAGCTCATGCCCAAATTGCGACATAGCCTGTGCTTCCTCTTTGCTTTTTCCCAGAAACTCCTGAATATCCGCTCCAGCAACAAAGGCCTTTTGTCCAGCGCCAGTTAAGATCAGCCCTCTAACGGATTCATCAGCTTCAGCCTGACTCACTGCATCCTTTAATTCAGCAATCGTATCTCGATTCAAAGCATTTAATTTGCTTTCGCGATTAATGGTAATTAATGCTGTCTTGTTCTTGATTTCGAGGGTAATATTTTGATAGCTCATATTAGAAATTAATATTGATGGAAAATCTTACGCGTTCATTCCTGACATTTGGAAGGCCATTGTAGGTCAATCTTCTCACATATTCAACCTTCAACACATTTAAGATATTGTCAATGCCCACTGTACCTTCCCAATAGGGTTGACCGTTTGGAACATTCGTCAATATCTCACCTTCCTTATTATGGTCGAATTCAACCACATTATTACTAATATACGGGTTATTTTGGTCACTTAGCTTGCCATAGAACATCTGGGCTCCCCAGACCTCACGCAAATTCAACTTCTTGATCAAGGGAATCTTATTGAACAGGAAACCTTGCAACTGATGATAGACTCCAACCTTTACATACTTATCAGCCACAAACTCCATCGGGTTCATCATATCAAAATCAATTTCATGACGGTCCTCGCGCTGTTTAACATTCGGCAATTCCAACATGGTATATGGAAGTGTTCCCCAAATTTTACCACCGACTACCCTTAGATCTGCAAAACCAAGTTGATTCAAGAAGAAACGCTTGGATGCAGCAGCAGTCAGTTTATCATAGGCATAGGTCGTATTCCAGAAACCATCCAGACTATGGGTATAGGTCAGATTGAAAACCGGATGTTTTTCAATAATGGTCTTCCTATTTAAGTTGCGATAATAGAATTTCTCAAATGGTGCCCATCGCAAATCCACATGTGCCTCATTGCTTTGGATATGGGTCAACAATAAATCTGGATTTCCAGAATTAATTAAGCGTAAGTCGCCGACCGTATTTTGATTTCTATGAGTTATGCCTGTGGTGACACTAAAGTGGTTGCCAAACTCAATTACATGTTGCAGTTGATAAGCCCTCGTATCAAACCATTTTGTAGGCCTATTCTTCCGGATTGACCTGAAGAAACTATCGCCTTTTAAGAAACCAATCTGTTGACCAGGCTCCATGATATCATTCTGGATCGACCCTTCTAAATAATGGGCTGGAAAAGTTACCACAGAACTTCCATTTAAAGAAACTGCGGATCTTAAAAAATATTTCAATCGGGTATCATCCAGTCCATAGGCCACATAACCTTCAAAATAGGCCTTGTCCGTCAGGGCTTGCGTACTTCTCCCCCCTATCCTGAATCGGTTCCCTTCGATATTGTTTTGACTATACAGATATTCCAATGGACCGATTTCAAACATCCCCAGGTTATAAAACCCTTGGGACAAAAGATAACCTACGGCCAATATCGTCTTAAAGCTTTTCTTCTGGTTTAGGGTTTCAATATTCCGGTAGGTATTCTGTTCCGCATTATTCAATGCAATAGGCCTGTTGGGAATGGTAATATTTGCTTGAGGCAAGATTTCCGTCGGTGGACCTGAAAAGACATCATTCGGGAATTTCGTTCCTAAATGATAATTGTTGTTGATACTAACCCGATCAGCAAAGATCGTCTCACCTTTACGGATACCAAAAGCCAGAAAAGTCCTTGTGCTGTCCATTAGCATCACACCAGATTGATCCTTCTGATAATGAAAAGCAATTTCACCCTCCTTTACCCAGTTTAGATTGGTTTCCTCATTGATCTTGAGGTTTGCTTTCTTAACAGCATAGGTCCCATCCATACTGACCTGTAATATACCATTGAACAAAAGGTCCGTTTTATTTCTTGGTTCAAACTTCAATTGGATAAAATACCCTTCATCATTGAAGATGGTATCTGTTATGTAATACTTATAAAACAACTTTCCGTTGTCGGCAATGGGACTCAAGAACTGTTTGTTCAGGATATAGATACTTTCATCATAAACATCGACCTGCTGGAACATATAGTTCAGGAACTCCTGGATATTCGGATTGTTGATATAGCGTTGGTCAAATTCAGTCTTTCGGTGAGAGGTAATTATCTTTTTAAACTTCGATGGGTCCTTTTTTCCATAGACTTTGGCATTACTCTCTTCTAAATACAGAGAAAGCAGCTTTTTACCTTCATAACTGGTACTATCGATATTCCTGAACAAAAAGTTCAAACCCAACATTCCTTGCTTATTGGAAACCTTTGGATCTATGAACCCGAATTTAAGCTTATCATACTGATCAAACTCTAAACTATCCTTTCCAGATAACCTATTTTGATGCTTATGTCGAATGACCAGGTCTATCAGTTCAACAGCCTTATTGTTCTTGTTCCTATATTTAGACTTATGGCTGATAGAAACCGCCTCAATTTTGTTGGCATCATGAACCAATTCAAAAACGAGATTAGATAGTGAATCAGGAATATTGGCAATCAAAGTCTTGAAGCCCATCGCACGGATTTCAATCTGTTTGGATCTGGACTCCAAACTCAAACTAAAGTTCCCATTATTATCTGCTGAAGTTGCTTTTTTGGTAGTTAGGTCCAGAATGGTCGCGCCTGCAATGGCCTGCTTATTATCCTTATCCAATACTTTTCCGGAAATGACAGATTGGGCCAACGAAAGGTTAACCGTTAAGCAAAAAACTAATACAAATGCGCACAAAAAATAGAAGAAAGGGACACTTCTCATAATAAAACCTGAACTTTATAAAGATACAATTTGTTGTGAAAGTTCAAATTATTAAACGAAAAAAGGAGTCAAAATATGTTGTAGACCTATGAATTTAATATTAATTCTTATCAACGCGGTTAAGTTTTAAGCTCCCCAAAATGAGCTCATCATTAAACTGACCCAGAGTAATGCTGTTAAGCATCCTAGTCAGTTCCGACCGAATGGCTTTAAATTCATTGTGCAAAGGACATGGATGTTCTTCAGAACATTGCGGCAAACCCATTCCGCAACCAATAAAAATATCATCCCCATCGATTGCTTTCACCACCTCCGATAGCTTCTTATTCATCTCTACTTCAGTCAGATAAAATCCGCCGTTCGGACCTTTTACAGATTTCACAATACCACCTTTACTCAACTCCTGAAGGATTTTCCCCAAAAAGGGCTCAGGTGATTGGATATTGCTGGCAATCTCTTTTATACCAACTTTTTTGCCTAGGTGCGTGGACTTAGCAATATAAAAGACGGCTCGAATGGCATACTCCGCTGACTTTGAAAACATACCCATTCTTCAAAATTAGGGATAAAAATTGACAATAAACCCTATTCTTTATCCTCCCTCCTTTGCAACATCCTTATGTCAAAAACTTAATAAAGGATAAAAACCTCTTTTATTCTTTTTATCTTTGTTTAAATTAATTCCATTTAAACTAAAAAACTAGAAAACAATCAACGTAATGACAGAGCATCAAATAGCATTAATTAAAGCGACAGTACCAGTATTGAGAGAGAACGGAGTGTTATTAACAAGCTATTTCTACGACCGTATGTTTAAGCACAACCCTGAACTTAAGCATGTCTTTAACATGGGAAACCAACAATCAGGGAAACAGCAAACCGCTTTAGCCATGGCAGTCTTGGCTTATGCTGAAAACATTGAAAATCCGTCCGTCCTTTTAGGAGTTGTGGACCATATTGGTCACAAACATACCAGTTTAGACATCCGTCCAGAACATTATCAGATTGTAGGAAATCATCTTATATCTTCGATAAAAGAAGTATTAGGAGAAGCTGCCTCTGATAAGTTATTGGAAGCATGGACCATTGCCTATAACCAATTGGCAGATATCATGAGTGGCCATGAAACTTCACTTTACAAAGCAAAAGTAAACAGACCGGGGGGATGGACCGGTTGGAGACCTTTTGAAGTCAGGGAAAAAGTGCTGGAATCAGAAGAGATCACTTCTTTCTATCTCTATCCAACCGATCATGGCGACATCGCTGCCCACTTACCTGGCCAGTACATCAGTGTTAGGTTATTCTTGCCTGAATTAAACCTGATCCAACCGCGTCAATATAGTATTTCAAGTTCATCGAATGGCAAGTATTACCGTATCTCTGTAAAGAAGGAAAAAGGAAGTCAACACCCAGATGGCATGATCAGCAATAGACTACACGACCATATCCAAGTAGGCGACAAGATCGAACTTAGTTCTCCGTCGGGGAATTTTGTCTTGAACCAAAAGGAAACCGACAATCCACAGGTATTTATCAGTGGTGGGATCGGACAGACTCCCCTATTGGCAATGCTAGAGGAATTGATTCTAAATAAGAACAGTACCCAACCTATTGTATGGGTTCATGGATGTAGAAACGAGCAGGTTCATGCTTTTAAAGACAGATTACAGGAACTTTCTGCTATCAACCCAGCCTTACAGAATCATTTGTTCTATGAACAATTAGAAAAAGAAACCGCAGATGCAACCTCAGGCGTTGTCAATCTTGAAGAGATTCAGGATAAGGTCTTGCTAAATGGTGCCAATTACTATTTATGTGGCCCAGCAGGATTTATCCGCAAACATTACGAATTCCTGAAAGATGCAGGAGTGGACACTGAAGCAATCCATTTTGAAGAATTTGGACCAGCTTCCCTGTCATTAAATTAATTAATCTGTAGCCAAGAGTTCATCTTGAAATAGGCATCCGGATTATCTGGATGCCTTAATTCCTACAGAATAACCATTAAAACTGGAACTATGGAAACTAAACCTTTGAAAAGACATCCAGCATTAAGACCTCTTAGTAAAGAACATCATTTCTCGCTATTGATATGTTGGAAAATAAGACGCGGCTTAGAACTAAATATCGCTCCTGAGCGAATTGGAAATTATTTGATCAATGCTTGGCATCAACAGATCTCCCATCATTTCGATATCGAAGAAGAATATGTCTTTCCTATCCTAGGTTCTGAAAACAAACTTGCAACCGATGCCATTTCTGAGCATAGGGCAATAAAAAGGTTAATATTGAATGAGCCTCACACGGTCAAATCATTAAACCGAATCGAAGAAAAGCTAGAGTCCCATATCAGGATGGAAGAAAGGCATCTCTTCCCTTTGATCCAAAGCATAGCAACGGATGAACAAATGGAATACATCAACTTAAAACATGATCATCCAATAAGCGAAATGGCGTGGGAAGACGAATTTTGGAACAGCAAAGCCTAAAATGATTTTAACAACTACACATCAAAACAAAAGGTCAGGATATTTTCAATCCTGACCTTTGTTCTTTATATCTTCAATAAAACATCCAAAACCTTTATCTAGGTTTCATGCCTATTGTCTAATGTCTATTTCGCGAACCAAATCAATGCATCTGGATAGATTCCCAACACAAATGTCAGGATTACGGAAAGCACAAATACAATCTGGAAATTGATCGGCATGCTTACTGTTGTATCTTCCTTCGAGCTCATGAAGTACATATGTACCACCACTCTCAAATAGTAATACACACCTACAGCAGCATTGATTGCGGCTAATACCAATAATACGGTATGGTAATCATTCATAACATTAGAGAACATCATGAACTTACCGATAAAACCTGCAGTCAAAGGAATACCAGCTAATGAAAGCATGGAAATCGTGATACAGAAAGCTAACCATGGATTTCTTTTTCCTAAACCATTGAAGGATTCAAAACTATCAGATCCAGCCTGGCGTTTCACCAATATCAAAGCGCCAAAGGAAATAATCGAAGCCAATCCGTAAGCAGCTGAATAAGTTAATATACCGGAAGTAGAATTGGGCCCAATGGAAAGGATGGCAAAAAGCATATATCCAGCATGTGAAATACTAGAGTATGCCAACATGCGCTTATAGCTTGTCTGCATCAAAGCAGTCACGTTTCCAATAAAGAGGGTAATGATCACTACGGTCAATAGAACCGGAGTCCAGAATTCGTTCAAAGGAACCAAGACTGTGCTAAACAATTTAAGGAAACCAGCGAATGAAGCAATCTTCACTACGGTACTCATAAAGATCGTAATCAGGATCGGTGCACCATCATAAACATCTGGAGTCCAGAAATGGAATGGTGCAGCACCAACTTTGAAACATAACCCAACCAACAACAATAAGATACCACCATAGAACATTGGAGAAATACCCGTTGGATTATCAATAATATATTGTTTGATTACAGCCAAATCAAAAGATCCGGTCGATCCGTATAACAGGGTTATACCGAACAACAAGAAACCCGTTGAGAAAGCCCCCATCAAGAAATATTTCAAGGAAGATTCATTTGATGCCTTATCCGTCCTTCTGATACCAGCCAAGATATACAAGGCCACCGACATAATCTCAAGGCCAATAAATAACATGGCAAAATTATGGTATGAACAAACTAAAATGGCACCCGTTAAGGAGAATAAGATCAACGAATAGTATTCTGCGATATTATCGGAAATGGACTTAAAGTACTCTTTCGACAATAACAGGATCAGAATGGTCAATGCTATACATAGCATCGAAAAAGAAAGAGAAAAATGATCAAAAATAACCATTCCTCTATATAAAGGCTCAGCCTGGACGTTCCAATAATAGGCCTCAAATCCAAAGGCAACCAACAAGCCTAATATACTAACAGGCAGTAATGCATTTTTAGCTTTGTACAAGCCTAAATACAAAAGCAGAATACCTAACAAAGAAAGCGTAATAATCGCACCCATAATATATCTTTAAACTTGTACTATTTAATTTGTTGTAATAACTGTGAAACTGATGCCTCTGAAAGATGCAATAAACCATTCGGAAGGACACCTATTAAAATAACTAGAATGACAATGATCGATAATAAGATCACCTCATATCCAGCAATATCTTTTACTTGAACATGGTTGTCGTTGATCTGGCCCAACATGGTTTTTTGATAAAGACGAAGCATGTACACCGCTCCAAAAATCAAGGTTGTACCACCGATCACAGCATACCAAACGCCGCTTCCTGTCGCACCAAAGATACCCTTCAACAACAAGAATTCACCAATGAAACCATTTGTTAGTGGTAATCCTATCGCACCCATGATGATGACCAAGAAAGTCACCGCTAGGAAAGGCATTCTCGTTGCCAATCCGCCTAAATCAGCTAGATCCCTTGTTCCTGTTCTACGCTGAATAACGTCGATAACAAAGAACAGTCCGACAACTGAAATACCGTGGTTGATCATCTGAAGAATCGCCCCCTGCATTCCCTCCTGTGTCAAGGAGAAAATACCTGCAGCAATAAGACCTACGTGAGAAATGGAAGAGTAAGCGATCAAGCGTTTAGCATCTTTCATCTTGAATGCGATGATCGCTCCATAAACGACACCGATGATTCCCATGATCAAGGCAACATTGCCATATCTAGAAACCGCTTCCGGTGCCAATGGCAATAACCAACGCAATAGACCAAACAGACCCATCTTCAACATGATACCTGACAAAAGCATGGTTCCAGTTACGGAAGCATGTGTATAGGTATCGGGTTGCCATGAATGGAATGGAAATAAAGGGATCTTGATTGCAAAAGCAATAAAGAATGCCCAGAAAACCCAACGTTGGGCTGCATCTGTAAGATCCAGTTTAGTCAAGGTCGCCCATGACATATCCTTCCCTCCGGTTTGCTGATATAAATAGATAATCGCAATTAACATCAGTAAACTTCCGAAGAAGGTATAAACAAAAAATTTCAAGTTTATTTTGATACGGTTTCCATCTCCCCACAATGCACAGATAAAGTAGATTGGGATCAAGGCAGCTTCCCACCCAACATAGAATGAAAAAGCATCCAAAGAGATAAACACCAATACCAATCCAGCTTGCATAAAGGAAACTAAACCATAGAATCCACCCTTTTGCTCATGGCCAAAACTTGCCAAGATAATTAAAGGGACCAAGCCGTTGGTTAAGATCAACATAGGAAGGCTAATACCATCCAAACCGATCTGGAATTGAATCCCTAAGCTTGAAATCCAGTTCCAGCTTTGCGAAAACTGAATGCTCGCATCAGGCACAAAATTACAGACGAAAGGAATTGTTAAGCCTAATTGAATAAGTGACAAGACCAATGCAGCCCATTTAGCAGAGCTGTTCTTGATAAAGGCTAAAATAATAGCACTTATTACAGGTAAAATTAGCAGTATAAAAAGGTTGTCCATTGATTCCTAAATTCTGATCTAGATTGTAAATAATCCATAAAGCATGAAAGCAATAACTCCGATCACCATCATAAATATATAAAACCCAACATTCCCACTCTGGATTTGACGAATGCCTTTCCCTGAAGAAACAAACAATTCACCAATTCCATTGACCAAACCATCGATACCTGACTTCTCAACAACGGTATGCAAGAATTTGGACAATCCATTCAACGGACGAACAAATAATGTATCATACAATTGATCAATGTACATTTTATGGTAAGATAGGTTATATAGTCCGCCTTGTTCGGCTGAACCATCTGCCTGAGGAATATCTGATTTTTTGATGTACTTATTGTAAGCAACAAAAGCCATGATAATTGCACCCAATGCGGATGCACCCATTAAGATAAACTCTGTACTATGCGATAAGTGGAACGGCTCTACAACCTGGTTGGTTTGGGTAAATACTGGACTCAGGAAGTTAGCCAACCATGCTCCGCCGTGTAGTGCCTCTGGAACATTGATCAATCCACCTAGAACCGAAAGTACGGCAAGTACGATCAGTGGAATGGTCATTGAACTTGGCGATTCGTGTAGATGATGTTTCTGGCTCTCTGTTCCGCGGAATTCCCCGAAGAACGTCAGATACAACAACCTGAACATATAGAACGCCGTACATAAAGCCCCAATAAAACCTAATGCCCAAAAAATTGGACTCGCCACAAATGCATGGGCAAGGATTTCATCTTTTGAAAAGAAACCCGACAATGGTGGAATCCCAGAAATAGCTATCGTACCGATCAACATCGTTGCATACGTGATAGGTAGGTATTTCTTTAGACCACCCATTTTTCGCATATCTTGTTCCTCGCTCATTGCATGGATTACAGAACCTGCACCCAAGAACAATAATGCTTTGAAAAAGGCATGGGTCAATACATGGAAAAATGCGCCTGTAAAGGCACCTACACCTAATCCCAAAAACATATATCCCAATTGCGACACCGTTGAATAGGCTAAAACCTTCTTGATATCATTTTGGGTAATGGCAATAAATGCTGCCACTAAAGCCGTTGCCACACCGATGATCGCAATGATCTCCATGGTAACAGGAGATAATGTGAACATGATATTTGAACGAGCAATCATATAGATACCCGCAGTTACCATCGTTGCAGCGTGGATCAAGGCCGAAACCGGTGTCGGACCAGCCATCGCGTCTGGTAACCAAGTAAATAATGGAATCTGGGCCGATTTACCTGTGGCTGCTACAAATAACAATAAGGTAATGACCAATAGGGTCGAGTCACCCATGGCCAATTGACCTGCTGCAGGGAATACCGCTTGAAACTCCAACGACCCAAAATTGACCAAGATAAAGAACATGGCGATCAAGAATCCCAAATCACCGATACGGTTCATGACAAAAGCTTTTTTCGCTGCCTTAGCATAATTGCTGTTCTTGAACCAGAAGCCAATCAATAAATAAGAACACAATCCAACACCTTCCCAGCCAATGAACATGACAAGGTAATTGGATCCTAATACCAATAGCAACATAAAGAAGATAAACAGGTTCAAATACGAAAAGTATTTGCCAAAACCTTCATCATTTGCCATATAACCAACAGAGTATAGATGGATCAAAAATCCTACTCCGGTAATGATCAATAACATGATTGAACTCAATGGGTCAACCAAAAAACTTATATTGAAACTAAAATTTCCTACTGTAAACCAGTTATATACTTCTTGGAAAATAACACCGTCACCACCAGCTTGCCTTGCATCATAAACTTCCTTGAATATACCACAGCTTAGTAAAAATGAAATGAGGATTGTTCCACATCCAATTATTGAAATCAATGGTCTTGGTGTGCTTTTTCTCAGCAATCCAATCATTAGAAACCCTAATAAAGGAAGTAAGGGGAGCATCCAAATGAATTCTTTCATATACAATTCTCTCTAAAATTCTTATCTATTTTTACCACCTCAGTTTATTCAGGGAATCAATATCCACTGATTTGGTATTCCTATAAACCATAATAATTATCGCTAGTCCGACCGCAACCTCTGCCGCAGCCAAAGCCATAATAAAAAACACAAAAACCTGTCCGCTTGGGTCCCCACGGTATGCCGAGAACGCAGCCAACAATAAATTCACCGAATTAAGCATCAGCTCGATCGACATCATGATAATAATGACATTTCGGCGAATCAATACCCCAATAACACCGATCACGAAGATGATGCTACAGAATATCAAATAATGATTCAGGGGAATACCCTGCATATTTTCAATTAAACTACCCATTTTGTTTCGCTCGTGTTTCTTTCTTTGCCAATAAGACTGCTCCGACCATGGCTGTTAACAATAATATAGAGGACAGTTCAAAGGGCAACAAAAAGTCCTTGAACAATACTTTACCCAAGTTCTTTACCAGACCTATATCCTCATGGCTCTTTACAAACTCATTATTGGTTTCCAGCACCCTAAATGCACCTAGGAACACTGCCAATAGGCACATCCCAGCAATTGCTCCCATAAATTTTACGAGATGGGATTTCATAGGCTCGGAATCTTTGTTCAGGTTCAACAACATCAGGACAAACAGGAATAAGACCATGATCGCCCCCATGTAAACAATAAAATTAACTACGGCCAAAAACTGCGCATTCAATAGAATGTAATGCACGGTAAAGGTGAAAAACGTAATAACTAAGTAGAGTACACTATGTACAGGATTCTTCGTGAAGATGGTCATCAACGCAAAGAATATCGATAGAAACGCTACAAAATAAAATATGGTCATAGGTTATGCTTGCTGATTTTGAGATAATTTGGTGATATCAAACTTTGGTTCCAACAATTTGTCTTTACCGTAAATGAAATCCTTGCGTAAATAATCTGCAGTAACATGTTTCCCGTCTAGATAGATCGCCTCTTTCGGACATGCTTCTTCACATAGTCCACAAAAGATACAACGCAACATGTTGATTTCATAAACAACTGCATATTTCTCTTCCCTGTACAGGTTCTCCTCCCCTTTCTGGCGCTCTCCAGCAGTCATCGTAATGGCTTCTGCAGGACAAGACAAGGCACATAGGCCACAAGCTGTACAACGCTCCCTTCCCTGTTCATCACGCTTTAAGGAATGTTGTCCCCTAAAGTTCTTTGAATAAGGCCTGATCTCCTCCGGATACTTGATCGTAGGGATCTTCTTGAAGAAGTGTCTTATGGTAATCGATAAACCTTTGGCGATAGCAGGCAAATAAATGCGCTCCCAAAAGTTCATCGGCTTCTGTTCTAATACTTTTTTTCTATTTGATAACGACTGCATATCTCTCCCGATTAAAAGTAAGTATCTTTAACAATGGTAATGATTCCTGTCAAAACGATATTGGCAATGGCCAATGGAATCAACATTTTCCAGCCTAAATTCATCAACTGGTCATATCTGAAACGCGGCAAGGTCCATCTTACCCACATAAAGAAGAAGATGAAACCAAATATCTTCGCAAAGAATACCAATACTCCAATGATAGTGATCCAGTTTTCTGAAAGACCTAGATCATACATAAATGGAAAATTATAGCCCCCGAAATACAAGGCTGCCATCAATGAAGAGGACACGAACATATTGATGTACTCAGAGAACATATAAAGACCCAATTTCATGGATGAAT